>NZ_JAYQWM010000012.1:0-88580 GCF_036662595.1 Escherichia sp. Lx600-2
CGGGAATAGCTCAGTTGGTAGAGCACGACCTTGCCAAGGTCGGGGTCGCGAGTTCGAGTCTCGTTTCCCGCTCCAAAATTTGAAAAGTGCTGCAAAGCACAGACCACCCAAGCGGGAATAGCTCAGTTGGTAGAGCACGACCTTGCCAAGGTCGGGGTCGCGAGTTCGAGTCTCGTTTCCCGCTCCAAATTCTTCTCTCAATAAAATATCCACAGCGACGCGATGCGTTATTGCTGGTTTTTGTTGTCTCTGACAAACTCTTGTAAACAGAGTTATCCACAGCCTCAGGCCGTAATCTTAACTTCAAAGAAACTTCGCACGGTGAATAGTATTTTTTTAACCTATTGATAGATAATTTAAAAATTAAGATTTCGTTTTGTCGAGTCGATCACTTGACGATTTTATTCGTCTTGAATTGCAATGCGTTTTTATTTTTATTCACAAGCTGTGGATGAATCAGGCGTCACGCGGTAACCCTTTTTCAATTACCCGAACCAGACGCTGTTTTTTCGGCAATTGCACTTCGACTATGCACGCATTTCGCCTCTCGATTTGCTGCGCCATCGCCCACGCTATGTGCTCATCAAGAAGTGGGTGCTCACCTTTGCGACTCTCCAGCGCCGCCAGAATCGTTTCATCCCAGGGCGCATTGCCTAATGCCACGGCGATATTACGCAGCCAGCGCAGGTGACCTATACGGCGAATCGCCGAACCTTCCGTGACTTTTAAAAACTTCTCTTCGCTCCAGGCGAATAACTCAATGAGTTCCGGTGCGTGTAGCGGCTTACGCGGGCTGAAATCGTCTTCTGTAGTGAGTTGTGAATAGCGATTCCACGGGCAGATAAGCTGGCAGTCATCGCAACCGTAAATACGGTTTCCCATTAACGGTCGCAACTCTTCCGGGATCGCCCCTTCCAGTTCGATGGTGAGATAAGAGATACAGCGGCGAGCATCGACGGTATATGGCTCGACGATGGCACCGGTCGGGCAAATCGTCATACAGGCCACGCATTTGCCGCATCCTTCCTCGACTGGTTGATCCACGGGCAGCGGAATATCGACCAGCAATTCGCCTAAAAAGAAGAACGAACCGGCCTCGCGATTGAGGATAAGTGAGTGCTTACCTGTCCAGCCGAGCCCAGCTTTTTCAGCTAACGGGCGCTCGAGAATAGGCGCAGAATCGACAAACGGTCTAAAATTCAGCGAAACACAATGTTGCTGAATCATCTCGCCCAGCTTTTTGAGTCGGTTGCGCAGAAGTTTGTGATAGTCACGGCCCAGCGCATAACGGCTAACATAGCCGAGTTTGGGGTTTTTCAGCGTGCTGGCAAATGCGGCGTTAGCAGGAAGGTAATTCATCCGCACGCTGATCACGCGCAGCGTACCGGGCAATAACTCATGGGGGCGAGCGCGCAGCATACCGTGACGTGCCATCCAGTCCATTTCGCCGTGGTATTGTTTGTCCAGCCATGCTTGCAGTTTGGGCTCGGACTCGCTGAGATCGGTATCGGTAATACCTACCTGCTGAAAGCCCAGTTCCAGCCCCCACTGTTTAATTTTTTGCGCTAACTGATTGAGATCGAGGGGCTCTGACATGACGGACCATACAATGAAGAAAAACCCCGTAAGTATACCACACACCGTCTGGTACGCCGACGATATCCGCCGCGGAGAACGCGAGGCGGCAGATGTGCTGGGGCTCACACTCTATGAGCTGATGCTTCGCGCTGGCGAAGCCGCATTCCAGGTGTGTCGCACGGCTTATCCTGACGCCCGCCACTGGCTGGTGCTGTGCGGTCATGGTAATAACGGCGGCGATGGCTACGTGGTCGCGCGACTGGCCAAAGCGGTCGGCATTGAGGTCACGTTGTTGGCCCAGGATAGCGACAAACCGTTGCCGGAAGAGGCCGCGCTGGCACGCGAAGCATGGTTAAACGCGGGTGGCGAGATCCATGCTTCGAATATTGTCTGGCCCGAATCGGTAGATCTGATTGTTGATGCGCTGCTCGGTACCGGCTTGCAGCAAGCGCCCCGCGAATCCATTAGCCAGTTAATCGACCACGCTAATTCCCATCCTGCGCCGATTGTGGCGGTTGATATCCCTTCCGGCCTGCTGGCTGAAACCGGCGCTACGCCAGGCGCAGTGATCAACGCCGATCACACCATCACTTTTATTGCGCTGAAACCAGGCTTGCTCACAGGAAAAGCGCGGGATGTTACAGGACAACTGCATTTTGACTCACTGGGGCTGGATAGCTGGCTGGCAGGTCAGGAGACGAAAATTCAGCGGTTTTCGGCAGAACAACTTTCTCACTGGCTGAAACCGCGTCGCCCGACTTCGCATAAAGGCGATCACGGGCGGCTGGTGATTATCGGTGGCGATCACGGCACGGCGGGGGCTATTCGTATGACGGGGGAAGCGGCGCTACGTGCTGGTGCTGGTTTAGTCCGAGTACTGACCCGCAGTGAGAACATTGCGCCGCTGCTGACTGCACGACCAGAATTGATGGTGCATGAACTGACTATGGACTCTCTTACCGAAAGCCTGGAATGGGCCGATGTGGTGGTGATTGGTCCCGGTCTGGGCCAGCAAGAGTGGGGGAAAAAAGCCCTGCAAAAAGTTGAGAATTTTCGCAAACCGATGTTGTGGGATGCCGATGCATTGAACCTGCTGGCAATCAATCCCGATAAGCGTCACAATCGCGTGATCACGCCGCATCCTGGCGAGGCCGCACGGTTGTTAGGCTGTTCCGTTGCTGAAATTGAAAGTGACCGCTTACTTTCGGCGCAACGTCTGGTACAACGTTACGGTGGCGTCGCGGTGCTGAAAGGTGCCGGAACCGTGGTCGCCGCCCATCCTGATTTATTAGGCATTATTGACGCCGGAAATGCAGGCATGGCGAGCGGCGGCATGGGCGATGTGCTCTCTGGTATTATTGGCGCATTGCTTGGGCAAAAACTATCGCCGTATGATGCAGCCTGTGCGGGCTGTGTCGCGCACGGTGCGGCAGCTGACGTACTGGCGGCGCGTTTTGGAACGCGCGGGATGCTGGCAACCGATCTCTTTTCCACGCTACAGCGTATTGTTAACCCGGAAGTGACTGATAAAAACCATGATGAATCGAGTAATTCCGCTCCCTGATGAGCAGGCAACATTAGACCTGGGCGAGCGGGTAGCGAAAGCCTGCGATGGCGCAACCGTAATCTATCTGTATGGCGATTTAGGCGCAGGTAAAACCACCTTTAGCCGGGGCTTTTTGCAGGCTTTGGGCCATCAGGGTAATGTCAAAAGCCCCACTTATACGCTGGTCGAACCCTATACGCTCGACAACTTAATGGTTTATCACTTTGATTTGTACCGCCTTGCCGATCCCGAGGAGCTGGAGTTTATGGGGATCCGCGATTATTTTGCCAACGATGCCATCTGCCTGGTGGAGTGGCCACAACAAGGTACAGGTGTTCTTCCTGACCCGGATGTCGAAATACACATTGATTATCAGGCACAAGGCCGTGAGGCGCGCGTGAGTGCGGTTTCCTCTGCGGGTGAATTGTTGCTGGCGCGTTTAGCCGGTTAACCTTTGAAAGGTGGCGGGATGATGTATCGCATCAGAAATTGGTTGGTAGCGACGTTGCTGCTGCTGTGCGCGCAGGTGGGTGCCGCGACGCTCTCTGATATTCAGGTTTCTAACGGCAATCAACAGGCGCGGATAACGTTGAGTTTTATTGGCGATCCTGATTATGCGTTTAGCCATCAAAGCAAACGCACCGTGGCGCTCGATATCAAACAAACGGGCGTGATTCAGGGACTGCCGTTGTTGTTCAGCGGTAATAATCTGGTGAAGGCGATTCGCTCCGGAACGCCTAAAGATGCACAAACGCTACGGCTGGTGGTCGATCTTACCGAAAACGGTAAAACCGAAGCGGTGAAGCGGCAGAATGGCAGCAATTACACTGTCGTCTTTACGATTAACGCAGATGTGCCACCGCCGCCGCCCGTGGTTGCGAAACGCGTTGAAACGCCTGCGGTTGTCGCACCGCGCGTCAGCGAACCGGCGCGCAATCCGTTTAAAACGGAAAGTAACCGCACTACGGGTGTTATCAGCAGTAATACGGTAACGCGTCCGGCAGCCCGCGCGACGGCTAACACTGGCGATAAAATTATCATCGCTATTGATGCCGGACACGGCGGTCAGGACCCTGGCGCTATCGGCCCCGGCGGTACGCGGGAGAAAAATGTCACCATCGCCATTGCGCGTAAATTACGTACCTTGCTCAATGACGATCCGATGTTTAAGGGCGTTTTAACCCGTGACGGGGATTACTTTATCTCGGTGATGGGGCGCAGCGATGTGGCACGTAAGCAAAACGCCAATTTCCTCGTGTCGATTCACGCTGATGCCGCACCGAACCGCAGTGCGACTGGCGCTTCCGTATGGGTGCTCTCTAACCGTCGCGCCAACAGCGAAATGGCCAGCTGGCTGGAGCAGCACGAGAAACAGTCGGAGCTGCTGGGCGGGGCGGGTGATGTGCTGGCGAACAGTCAGTCTGACCCCTATTTAAGCCAGGCGGTGCTGGATTTACAGTTCGGTCATTCCCAGCGGGTAGGGTATGATGTAGCGACCAGTATGATCAGTCAGTTGCAACGCATTGGCGAAATACATAAACGTCGGCCAGAACATGCCAGCCTTGGCGTTCTGCGTTCGCCGGATATCCCATCAGTACTGGTCGAAACCGGTTTTATCAGCAACAACAGCGAAGAACGTTTGCTGGCGAGCGACGATTACCAACAACAGCTGGCAGAAGCCATTTACAAAGGCCTGCGCAATTATTTCCTTGCGCATCCGATGCAATCTGCGCCGCAGGGGGCAACGGCACAAACGGCCAGTACGGTGACGACGCCAGATCGCACGCTGCCAAACTAAGGACGATTGATGCCAATTCAGGTCTTACCGCCACAACTGGCGAACCAGATTGCCGCAGGTGAGGTGGTCGAGCGACCTGCGTCGGTAGTCAAAGAACTGGTGGAAAACAGCCTCGATGCAGGTGCGACGCGTATCGATATTGATATCGAACGCGGTGGGGCGAAACTTATCCGCATTCGTGATAACGGCTGCGGTATCAAAAAAGACGAGCTGGCGCTGGCGCTGGCGCGTCATGCCACCAGTAAAATCGCCTCTCTGGACGATCTCGAAGCCATTATCAGCCTGGGCTTTCGCGGTGAGGCGCTGGCGAGTATCAGTTCGGTTTCCCGCCTGACGCTCACTTCACGCACCGCAGAACAGCAGGAAGCCTGGCAGGCCTATGCCGAAGGGCGCGATATGGACGTGACGGTTAAACCGGCGGCGCATCCGGTGGGAACGACGCTGGAGGTACTGGACCTGTTCTACAACACCCCGGCGCGGCGCAAATTCCTGCGCACCGAGAAAACCGAATTTAACCATATCGATGAAATCATCCGCCGCATCGCACTGGCGCGTTTCGACGTCACGATCAACCTGTCGCATAACGGCAAAATCGTACGCCAGTACCGCGCGGTGCCGGAAGGCGGGCAAAAAGAACGGCGCTTAGGCGCGATTTGTGGCACCGCTTTTCTCGAACAAGCGCTGGCGATTGAATGGCAACACGGCGATCTCACGCTGCGCGGCTGGGTGGCCGATCCAAATCACACCACGCCCGCACTGGCGGAAATTCAGTATTGCTACGTGAATGGTCGCATGATGCGCGATCGCCTGATCAATCACGCGATCCGCCAGGCCTGTGAAGACAAACTGGGGGCCGATCAGCAACCTGCATTTGTGTTGTATCTGGAGATCGACCCGCATCAGGTGGACGTCAACGTACACCCCGCCAAACACGAAGTGCGTTTCCATCAGTCGCGTCTGGTGCATGATTTTATCTATCAGGGCGTGCTGAGCGTGCTACAACAGCAACTGGAAACGCCGCTACCGCTGGACGATGAACCCCAACCTGCACCGCGTCCCATTCCGGAAAACCGCGTGGCGGCGGGGCGCAATCACTTTGCAGAACCGGCAGCTCGTGAGCCGGTAGCTTCGCGCTACTCTCCTGCGCCCGCCTCAGGCAGTCGTCCGGCTGCCCCTTGGCCGAATGCGCAGCCAGGCTATCAGAAACAGCAAGGTGAAGTGTATCGCCAGCTTTTGCAAACGCCCGCGCCGATGCAAAAACCAAAAGCGCCGGAACCGCAGGAACCTGCACTTGCGGCGAACAGTCAGAGTTTTGGTCGGGTACTGACTATCGTCCATTCCGACTGTGCGTTGCTGGAGCGCGACGGCAACATTTCACTTTTAGCCTTGCCAGTGGCAGAACGTTGGCTGCGTCAGGCACAATTGACGCCGGGTGAAGCGTCCGTTTGCGCCCAGCCGTTGCTGATTCCGTTGCGGCTAAAAGTTTCTGGCGAAGAAAAATCGGCATTAGAAAAAGCGCAGTCTGCCCTGGCGGAATTGGGTATTGAATTTCAGTCCGATGCGCAGCATGTGACCATCAGGGCCGTGCCTTTACCCTTACGCCAACAAAATTTACAAATCTTGATTCCTGAACTGATAGGCTACCTGGCGAAGCAGTCCGTATTCGAACCTGGCAATATTGCGCAGTGGATTGCACGAAATCTGATGAGCGAACATGCGCAGTGGTCAATGGCACAGGCCATAACCCTGCTGGCGGACGTGGAACGGTTATGTCCGCAACTTGTGAAAACGCCGCCGGGTGGTCTGTTACAATCTGTTGATTTACATCCGGCGATAAAAGCCCTGAAAGATGAGTGATATCAGTAAGGCGAGCCTGCCTAAGGCGATTTTTTTGATGGGGCCGACGGCCTCCGGTAAAACGGCGTTAGCCATTGAGCTGCGTAAAATTTTACCAGTAGAGTTGATAAGCGTTGATTCTGCCCTTATTTACAAAGGGATGGATATCGGGACGGCGAAGCCGAACGCTGAAGAGTTACTCGCCGCGCCGCACCGATTGCTGGATATTCGCGATCCGTCGCAGGCTTACTCGGCTGCTGATTTTCGCCGCGATGCGCTGGCGGAGATGGCCGATATCACCGCGGCGGGGCGGATCCCACTGTTAGTGGGCGGTACGATGTTGTATTTCAAGGCATTGCTGGAAGGGTTGTCGCCGCTACCGTCGGCAGACCCGGAAGTGCGGGCCAGAATTGAGCAACAGGCGGCAGAGCAAGGTTGGGAGTCATTGCATCGTCAACTTCAGGAGATCGATCCGGTTGCGGCAGCAAGGATTCATCCAAATGATCCACAAAGGCTTTCCCGGGCACTGGAAGTTTTTTTCATTTCGGGTAAAACTTTAACGGAACTGACGCAAACGTCAGGAGACGCTCTACCGTATCAGGTGCATCAGTTCGCCATCGCCCCGGCGAGCCGTGAACTGCTCCATCAACGCATTGAGCAGCGTTTTCATCAGATGTTGGCTTCAGGTTTTGAAGCAGAAGTCCGGGCGCTTTTTGCCCGAGGAGATTTGCATACGGACTTGCCTTCCATTCGTTGCGTGGGTTATCGCCAGATGTGGTCTTACCTTGAAGGCGAAATCTCATACGATGAAATGGTTTATCGAGGTGTTTGCGCCACGAGACAGTTGGCGAAGCGGCAGATAACCTGGCTGCGTGGTTGGGAAGGGGTTCACTGGCTTGATAGTGAAAAACCAGAACAGGCGCGTGACGAAGTATTACAGGTTGTTGGTGCTATCGCAGGCTGAATGTGTACAATTGAGACGTATCGTGCGCAATTTTTTCAGAATCGAAAGGTTCAAAGTACAAATAAGCATATAAGGAAAAGAGAGAATGGCTAAGGGGCAATCTTTACAAGATCCGTTCCTGAACGCACTGCGTCGGGAACGTGTTCCAGTTTCTATTTATTTGGTGAATGGTATTAAGCTGCAAGGGCAAATCGAGTCTTTTGATCAGTTCGTGATCCTGTTGAAAAACACGGTCAGCCAGATGGTTTACAAGCACGCGATTTCTACTGTTGTCCCGTCTCGCCCGGTTTCTCATCACAGTAACAACGCCGGTGGCGGTACCAGCAGTAACTACCATCATGGTAGCAGCGCGCAGAATACTTCCGCGCAACAGGACAGCGAAGAAACCGAATAAGGTTTCGGGCTGTTTTTTTTACACGGGGAGCCAGCGATCCTGCGTTCCCCGCTGATCTATTTAGAGGGTTATACGCTTGTTTGACCGTTATGATGCTGGTGAGCAGGCGGTACTGGTACACATCTATTTTACGCAAGACAAAGATATGGAAGACCTCCAGGAGTTTGAATCTCTGGTCTCTTCCGCCGGTGTCGAAGCATTGCAGGTGATTACCGGTAGCCGTAAAGCGCCGCACCCAAAGTATTTTGTAGGTGAAGGTAAAGCAGTTGAAATTGCGGAAGCTGTCAAAGCGACGGGTGCTTCGGTCGTTCTTTTTGACCATGCCCTGAGCCCGGCGCAAGAGCGTAACCTGGAGCGTTTGTGCGAGTGTCGTGTTATCGACCGCACCGGCCTTATTTTAGATATTTTCGCCCAACGTGCGCGTACCCATGAGGGTAAGTTGCAGGTTGAGCTGGCGCAGCTGCGCCATCTGGCTACGCGCCTGGTGCGTGGCTGGACCCACCTTGAAAGACAGAAAGGCGGGATTGGTTTGCGTGGTCCGGGTGAAACCCAGCTCGAAACCGACCGTCGTTTGTTGCGTAATCGCATCGTGCAGATACAGTCGCGCCTGGAAAGAGTTGAAAAGCAGCGTGAGCAGGGGCGGCAATCGCGTATCAAAGCCGACGTTCCTACTGTTTCGCTGGTGGGATATACCAACGCCGGTAAATCTACCCTTTTCAATCGCATCACCGAAGCGCGGGTCTACGCGGCAGACCAGTTGTTTGCCACCCTCGACCCGACGTTGCGGCGTATTGACGTTGCAGATGTCGGTGAAACCGTACTTGCAGATACCGTAGGGTTTATTCGCCACCTGCCGCACGATCTGGTGGCAGCATTTAAAGCCACGTTACAAGAGACGCGGCAAGCCACATTACTGCTGCACGTCATTGATGCGGCGGATGTGCGTGTACAAGAAAACATCGAAGCGGTGAATACGGTTCTTGAAGAGATCGACGCTCACGAGATCCCAACCCTGCTGGTGATGAACAAGATCGATATGCTGGAAGATTTCGAACCGCGTATTGATCGGGACGAAGAGAACAAACCGATCCGTGTCTGGCTTTCCGCACAGACCGGAGCGGGGATACCACAGCTTTTTCAGGCTTTGACGGAGCGGCTTTCCGGCGAGGTGGCGCAGCATACATTGCGTCTGCCACCGCAGGAAGGGCGTCTGAGAAGTCGTTTTTATCAGCTTCAGGCAATAGAAAAAGAGTGGATGGAGGAGGACGGCAGCGTAAGTCTGCAAGTTCGTATGCCGATCGTTGACTGGCGTCGCCTCTGTAAACAAGAACCGGCGTTGATCGATTACCTGATCTAACGGCGTAGCGTCTGAAGCGTGGAGTCATATCCTCTGGCGTCGAAAGACAACAGGGATCACCGCATAACAAATATGGAGCACAAACATGGCGTGGAATCAGCCCGGTAATAACGGACAAGACCGCGACCCGTGGGGAAGCAGCAAACCTGGCGGCAACTCTGAGGGAAATGGAAACAAAGGCGGTCGCGATCAAGGGCCACCTGATTTAGATGATATCTTCCGCAAACTGAGCAAAAAGCTCGGTGGTCTGGGCGGCGGTAAAGGCACCGGATCTGGCGGTGGCAGTTCATCGCAAGGCCCGCGCCCGCAGCTTGGCGGTCGTGTCGTTACCATCGCAGCGGCAGCGATTGTCATTATCTGGGCGGCCAGTGGTTTCTATACCATTAAAGAAGCCGAACGCGGCGTGGTAACACGCTTTGGTAAATTCAGCCATCTGGTTGAGCCAGGTCTGAACTGGAAACCGACGTTTATCGACGAAGTCAAACCGGTGAACGTGGAAGCCGTGCGTGAACTGGCCGCTTCTGGTGTGATGCTGACGTCGGACGAGAACGTAGTGCGCGTTGAGATGAACGTGCAGTACCGCGTCACCAATCCGGAAAAATATCTGTATAGCGTGACCAGCCCGGATGACAGCCTGCGTCAGGCTACCGACAGCGCCCTGCGTGGAGTTATCGGTAAATACACCATGGACCGCATTCTGACGGAAGGTCGTACCGTGATTCGTAGCGATACCCAGCGCGAACTGGAAGAGACGATTCGTCCGTATGACATGGGTATCACTCTGCTGGACGTCAACTTCCAGGCAGCTCGTCCGCCGGAAGAAGTAAAAGCGGCGTTTGACGATGCGATTGCCGCGCGTGAAAACGAACAGCAATACATTCGTGAAGCAGAAGCGTATACCAACGAAGTTCAGCCGCGTGCGAACGGTCAGGCGCAACGTATCCTCGAAGAGGCGCGTGCGTACAAGGCCCAGACCATCCTGGAAGCTCAGGGTGAAGTGGCGCGCTTTGCTAAACTTCTGCCGGAATATAAAGCCGCGCCGGAAATTACTCGCGAGCGTCTGTATATCGAGACGATGGAAAAAGTGTTGGGCAACACCCGCAAAGTGCTGGTTAACGACAAAGGTGGCAACCTGATGGTTCTGCCGTTAGACCAGATGCTGAAAGGTGGTAACGCCCCTGCGGCGAAGAGCGATAACGGTGCCAGCAATCTGCTGCGTCTGCCGCCAGCCTCTTCCTCCACAACCAGTGGAGCAAGCAACACGTCGTCCACCAGTCAGGGCGATATTATGGACCAACGCCGCGCCAATGCGCAGCGTAACGACTACCAGCGTCAGGGGGAATAACGATGCGTAAGTCAGTTATCGCGATTATCATCATCGTGCTGGTAGTGCTTTACATGTCTGTCTTTGTCGTCAAAGAAGGTGAGCGCGGTATTACGCTGCGTTTTGGTAAGGTACTGCGTGACGATGACAACAAACCTCTGGTTTATGAGCCGGGTCTGCATTTCAAGATACCGTTCATTGAAACGGTGAAAATGCTCGACGCACGTATTCAGACCATGGACAACCAGGCCGACCGCTTTGTGACCAAAGAGAAGAAAGACCTGATCGTCGACTCTTACATCAAATGGCGCATCAGCGATTTCAGCCGTTACTACCTGGCAACGGGTGGTGGCGACATTTCGCAAGCGGAAGTGCTGTTGAAACGTAAGTTCTCTGACCGTCTGCGTTCTGAAATTGGTCGCCTGGACGTGAAAGATATCGTCACTGATTCCCGTGGTCGTCTGACCCTCGAAGTACGTGACGCGCTGAACTCCGGTTCTGCGGGTACAGAAGATGAAGTTACTACCCCGGCGGCAGATAACGCCATTGCCGAAGCGGCAGAGCGCGTAACGGCTGAGACGAAGGGCAAAGTTCCGGTCATCAACCCGAACAGTATGGCGGCGCTGGGTATTGAAGTTGTCGATGTGCGTATCAAGCAGATCAACCTGCCGACTGAAGTGTCTGAAGCGATCTACAACCGTATGCGCGCCGAGCGTGAAGCGGTAGCGCGTCGTCACCGTTCACAAGGTCAGGAAGAAGCGGAAAAACTGCGCGCGACTGCCGACTATGAAGTGACCAGAACGCTGGCAGAAGCTGAGCGTCAGGGCCGTATCATGCGTGGTGAAGGCGATGCCGAAGCAGCCAAACTGTTTGCTGATGCATTCAGTAAAGATCCGGACTTCTACGCATTCATCCGTAGCCTGCGTGCTTATGAGAACAGCTTCTCTGGCAATCAGGACGTGATGGTCATGAGCCCGGATAGCGATTTCTTCCGCTACATGAAGACGCCGACTTCCGCAACGCGTTAATATAACGACTGCGGTACAGGTCAATAAAGCCACCGCATCCTCAGGGATGTCGGTGGTTTTCTTTTTCTATAAGGATAATGAATGAATTCGACAATCTGGCTGGCGCTTGCCCTGGTTTTGGTACTGGAAGGTTTAGGGCCGATGCTTTACCCGAAGGCATGGAAGAAGATGATCTCTGCGATGTCCAATTTGCCCGATAATATTTTACGTCGTTTTGGCGGTGGACTTGTGGTTGCGGGCGTTGTGGTCTACTACATGTTGAGGAAAACGATTGGCTGAACAAAAAACAGACTGATCGAGGTCATTTTTGAGTGCAAAAAGTGCTGTAACTCTGAAAAAGCGATGGTAGAATCCATTTTTAAGCAAACGGTGATTTTGAAAAATGGGTAACAACGTCGTCGTACTGGGCACCCAATGGGGTGACGAAGGTAAAGGTAAGATCGTCGATCTTCTGACTGAACGGGCTAAATATGTTGTACGCTACCAGGGCGGTCACAACGCAGGCCATACTCTCGTAATCAACGGTGAAAAAACCGTTCTCCATCTTATTCCATCAGGTATTCTCCGCGAGAATGTAACCAGCATCATCGGTAACGGTGTTGTGCTGTCTCCGGCCGCGCTGATGAAAGAGATGAAAGAACTGGAAGACCGTGGCATCCCCGTTCGTGAGCGTCTGCTGCTGTCTGAAGCATGTCCGCTGATCCTTGATTATCACGTTGCGCTGGATAACGCGCGTGAGAAAGCGCGTGGCGCGAAAGCGATCGGCACCACCGGTCGTGGTATCGGGCCTGCTTATGAAGATAAAGTGGCACGTCGCGGTCTGCGTGTTGGCGACCTTTTCGACAAAGAAACCTTCGCTGAAAAACTGAAAGAAGTGATGGAATATCACAACTTCCAGTTGGTTAACTACTACAAAGCTGAAGCGGTTGATTACCAGAAAGTTCTGGATGATACGATGGCTGTTGCCGACATCCTGACTTCTATGGTGGTTGACGTTTCTGACCTGCTCGACCAGGCGCGTCAGCGTGGCGATTTCGTCATGTTCGAAGGTGCGCAGGGTACGCTGCTGGATATCGACCACGGTACTTATCCGTACGTAACTTCTTCCAACACCACTGCTGGTGGCGTGGCGACCGGTTCCGGCCTGGGCCCGCGTTATGTTGATTACGTTCTGGGTATCCTCAAAGCTTACTCCACTCGTGTGGGTGCAGGTCCATTCCCGACTGAACTGTTTGATGAAACTGGCGAGTTCCTCTGCAAGCAGGGTAACGAATTCGGCGCAACTACGGGTCGTCGTCGTCGTACCGGCTGGCTGGACACCGTTGCCGTTCGTCGTGCGGTACAGTTGAACTCCCTGTCTGGCTTCTGCCTGACTAAACTGGACGTTCTGGATGGCCTGAAAGAGGTTAAACTCTGCGTGGCTTACCGTATGCCGGATGGTCGTGAAGTGACTACCACTCCGCTGGCAGCTGACGACTGGAAAGGTGTAGAGCCGATTTACGAAACCATGCCGGGCTGGTCTGAATCCACCTTCGGCGTGAAAGATCGTAGCGGTCTGCCGCAGGCGGCGCTGAACTACATCAAACGTATTGAAGAGCTGACCGGTGTGCCGATCGATATCATCTCTACCGGTCCGGATCGTACTGAAACCATGATTCTGCGCGACCCGTTCGACGCGTAATTCTGGTACGCCTGGCAGATATTTTGCCTGCCGGGCTAACAGTGTGATACATTGCTGTGTCGGTTAAGCCATTACGCTATCCGACACAGTGTTAAATCCTCGCTTTTTTCCTTCCCCGAACTGAAATAAATTAGCGACACAGCTTGTGGCTGGTTTATCATCAATATAAATGTATTTTTTCCCGATTTCCCTTTTGAGGTTGATGTGCAGTTAACGAGTTTCACTGATTACGGATTACGTGCGCTGATCTACATGGCGTCATTGCCAGAAGGGCGGATGACCAGTATTTCTGAAGTGACTGACGTCTACGGCGTCTCCCGTAATCATATGGTCAAAATAATCAATCAACTTAGTCGTGCCGGCTACGTGACTGCTGTTCGTGGAAAAAATGGCGGCATTCGCCTGGGTAAACCGGCGAGTGCGATACGTATTGGTGATGTGGTGCGCGAGCTGGAGCCCTTATCGCTGGTGAATTGCAGCAGTGAGTTTTGCCACATTACACCTGCCTGTCGGTTGAAACAGGCGCTTTCTAAGGCCGTGCAAAGTTTTCTTACGGAACTGGATAACTACACGCTTGCCGATTTGGTTGAAGAGAATCAACCGCTTTATAAATTATTGCTGGTGGAGTGACGAAAATCTTCATCAGAGATGACAACGGAGGAACCGAGATGTCACAAGATCCTTTCCAGGAACGCGAAGCTGAAAAATACGCGAATCCCATCCCTAGTCGGGAATTTATCCTCGAACATTTAACCAAACGTGAAAAACCGGCCAGCCGTGATGAGCTGGCGGTAGAACTGCACATTGAAGGCGAAGAGCAGCTTGAAGGCCTGCGTCGCCGCCTGCGCGCGATGGAGCGCGATGGTCAACTGGTCTTCACTCGTCGTCAGTGCTATGCGCTGCCGGAACGCCTCGACCTGGTGAAAGGTACCGTTATTGGCCACCGTGATGGCTACGGCTTTCTGCGGGTTGAAGGGCGTAAAGATGATTTGTATCTCTCCAGCGAGCAGATGAAAACCTGCATTCATGGCGATCAGGTGCTGGCGCAGCCGCTGGGCGCTGACCGTAAAGGTCGTCGTGAAGCGCGTATTGTCCGCGTACTGGTGCCAAAAACCAGCCAGATTGTTGGTCGCTACTTTACCGAAGCGGGCGTCGGCTTTGTGGTTCCTGACGATAGCCGTCTGAGCTTCGATATCTTAATCCCGCCCGATCAGATCATGGGCGCGCGGATGGGCTTTGTGGTCGTAGTCGAACTGACTCAGCGTCCGACTCGCCGCACCAAAGCGGTGGGTAAAATCGTCGAAGTCCTTGGCGATAATATGGGCACCGGCATGGCGGTTGATATCGCTCTGCGTACCCATGAAATTCCGTACATCTGGCCGCAGGCTGTTGAGCAACAGGTTGCCGGGCTGAAAGAAGAAGTGCCGGAAGAAGCAAAAGCGGGCCGTGTTGATCTGCGCGATTTACCGCTGGTCACCATTGATGGCGAAGACGCCCGTGACTTTGACGATGCAGTTTACTGCGAGAAAAAACGCGGCGGCGGCTGGCGTTTATGGGTCGCGATTGCTGACGTCAGCTACTATGTGCGTCCGCCAACGCCGCTGGACAGAGAAGCGCGTAACCGTGGCACGTCGGTGTACTTCCCTTCGCAGGTTATCCCGATGCTGCCGGAAGTGCTCTCTAACGGTCTGTGCTCGCTCAATCCGCAGGTAGACCGCCTGTGTATGGTGTGCGAGATGACGGTTTCGTCGAAAGGCCGCCTGACGGGCTACAAATTCTACGAAGCGGTGATGAGCTCTCACGCGCGTCTGACCTACACCAAAGTCTGGCATATTCTGCAGGGCGATCAGGATCTGCGCGAGCAGTACGCTCCGCTGGTTAAGCATCTCGAAGAGTTGCATAACCTCTATAAAGTGCTGGATAAAGCCCGTGAAGAACGTGGCGGGATCTCATTTGAGAGCGAAGAAGCGAAGTTTATTTTCAACGCTGAACGCCGTATTGAGCGTATCGAACAGACTCAGCGTAACGACGCGCACAAGTTAATTGAAGAGTGCATGATTCTGGCGAATATCTCGGCGGCGCGTTTCGTTGAGAAAGCCAAAGAACCGGCACTGTTCCGTATTCACGACAAGCCGAGCACCGAAGCGATTACCTCTTTCCGTTCAGTGCTGGCAGAGCTGGGGCTGGAACTGCCGGGCGGTAACAAGCCGGAACCGCGCGACTACGCGGAGCTGCTGGAGTCGGTTGCCGACCGTCCTGATGCAGAAATGCTGCAAACCATGCTGCTGCGCTCGATGAAACAGGCGATTTACGATCCGGAAAACCGTGGTCACTTTGGCCTGGCATTGCAGTCCTATGCGCACTTTACTTCGCCGATTCGTCGTTATCCTGACCTGACGCTGCACCGCGCCATTAAGTATCTGTCGGCGAAAGAGCAGGGGCATCAGGGCAACACCACTGAAACCGGTGGCTACCATTATTCGATGGAAGAGATGCTGCAACTGGGTCAGCACTGTTCGATGGCGGAACGTCGTGCCGACGAAGCAACGCGCGATGTGGCTGACTGGCTGAAGTGTGACTTCATGCTCGACCAGGTAGGTAACGTCTTTAAAGGCGTAATTTCCAGCGTCACTGGCTTTGGCTTCTTCGTCCGTCTGGACGACTTGTTCATTGATGGGCTGGTCCATGTCTCTTCGCTGGACAATGACTACTATCGCTTTGACCAGGTAGGGCAACGCCTGATGGGTGAATCCAGCGGCCAGACTTATCGCCTGGGCGATCGCGTGGAAGTTCGCGTCGAAGCGGTTAATATGGACGAGCGCAAAATCGACTTTAGCCTGATCTCCAGCGAACGCGCACCGCGCAACGTCGGTAAAACGGCGCGCGAGAAAGCGAAAAAAGGCGATGCAGGTAAAAAAGGCGGCAAGCGTCGTCAGGTCGGTAAAAAGGTAAACTTTGAGCCAGACAGCGCCTTCCGCGGTGAGAAAAAAACGAAGCCGAAAGCAGCGAAGAAAGACGCGAGAAAAGCGAAAAAGCCATCGGCGAAAACGCAGAAAATAGCTGCAGCGACCAAAGCGAAGCGTGCGGCGAAGAAAAAAGTGGCAGAGTGATCATTACCCTCTTCAAACAGAAGAGGGTTAGATTGCTGACAAAATGCGCTTTGTTCATGCCGGATGCGGCGTGAACGCCTTATCCGGCCTACATAATCACGCAAATTCAATATATTGCAGGGATCATGTAGACCGGATAAACGTAGTGCATCAGGCAAAACGTAAACAACGAGTACATTAATGAGCGAAATGATTTACGGCATCCACGCAGTGCAGGCCCTGCTGGAGCGCGCCCCTGAACGTTTTCAGGAAGTCTTTATTTTAAAAGGCCGTGAAGATAAACGTCTGTTACCGCTGATTCACGCCCTTGAGTCTCAGGGCGTGGTTATCCAGTTGGCAAACCGCCAATATCTCGACGAGAAAAGCGACGGTGCCGTGCATCAGGGCATTATCGCCCGCGTGAAGCCAGGACGTCAGTATCAGGAAAACGATCTGCCGGATCTGATCGCTTCGCTCGATCAACCGTTCCTGCTGATCCTCGACGGTGTAACCGATCCGCACAACCTCGGCGCGTGCCTGCGTAGCGCGGACGCTGCTGGCGTTCACGCGGTGATTGTGCCGAAAGATCGCTCCGCACAGCTCAACGCCACGGCGAAAAAAGTAGCCTGCGGCGCGGCAGAAAGCGTTCCACTGATTCGGGTGACTAACCTTGCGCGCACCATGCGTATGTTGCAGGAAGAGAATATCTGGATCGTCGGTACGGCAGGCGAGGCGGATCATACACTCTATCAGAGCAAAATGACCGGACGCCTGGCGCTGGTGATGGGCGCGGAAGGTGAAGGTATGCGTCGCCTGACCCGTGAACATTGCGATGAGTTGATCAGCATCCCAATGGCAGGAAGTGTTTCTTCTCTGAACGTTTCGGTTGCAACCGGAATTTGCTTATTTGAAGCGGTTCGTCAGCGCAGCTAGTTCCTCTGAATTATGAAAAGCCATCCAGATTTGGATGGTTTTTTTTTGTCTATAGCTGGTAAGATAATTACGTACTGCAAATATTCATTTTATTAATATTTAAACTAAATCTATATGGAATAATATATGACATGGAATCCGTTGGCGCTGGCGACGGCGCTGCAAACTGTACCTGAACAAAATATTGATGTAACAAATAGCGAGAACGCATTAATTATTAAAATGAATGATTATGGCGATTTGCAAATCAATATTCTTTTTACTTCCCGCCAAATGATTATCGAAACCTTTATTTGTCCGGTAAGTAGTATCAGCAATCCAGATAAATTTAATACCTTCTTATTAAGAAATCAGAAGATGATGCCGTTGTCATCGGTAGGAATCTCCAGCGTGCAACAGGAAGAGTATTACATTGTTTTCGGGGCGTTATCGCTTAAATCTTCTCTTGAAGATATCCTGCTTGAGATAACCTCGCTGGTAGATAACGCATTGGATCTGGCTGAAATTACAGAAGAATATTCACACTAATTACAAGGACGGGTATTTATGGGAATTTTAAAAAGTTTATTTACGCTGGGGAAATCGTTTATCTCCCAGGCGGAAGAATCCATTGAAGAAACCCAGGGTGTGCGCATGCTGGAACAGCATATTCGTGACGCTAAAGCTGAACTCGATAAAGCCGGAAAATCTCGCGTTGATCTGCTGGCGCGGGTGAAATTAAGTCACGATAAGCTGAAAGATTTACGTGAGCGCAAAGCCAGTCTGGAAGCCCGTGCGCTGGAAGCGTTAAGCAAGAACGTTAATCCGTCGCTGATTAACGAAGTTGCTGAAGAAATCGCGCGCCTTGAGAATCTCATTACCGCTGAAGAGCAAGTGTTGTCGAATCTGGAAGTCTCCCGTGATGGCGTGGAAAAAGCAGTTACAGCGACAGCGCAGCGTATCGCTCAGTTTGAGCAGCAAATGGAAGTCGTTAAAGCCACTGAAGCCATGCAGCGTGCACAACAGGCTGTAACAACCTCTACCGTTGGCGCATCTTCCAGCGTTTCGACAGCGGCAGAATCCTTAAAACGCCTGCAAACGCGTCAGGCAGAACGTCAGGCTCGCCTGGATGCTGCCGCACAGTTGGAGAAAGTCGCAGACGGTCGCGACCTTGACGAAAAGCTGGCGGAAGCCGGAATTGGCGGTAGCAATAAAAGTAGCGCCCAGGATGTATTAGCAAGACTGCAACGCCAACAGGGCGAGTAATTTTTTTGCCAGCCTCACTGCAAGGCTGGCAACTATTTTAAGGATAAAATATGTCTGGTTTTTTCCAGCGTCTGTTTGGCAAGGATAATAAGCCTGCTATCGCTCGCGGTCCGCTGGGACTTCATCTCAATAGTGGCTTTACGCTCGACACGTTAGCGTTTCGTTTGCTGGAAGATGAATTGCTGATTGCGCTGCCGGGTGAGGAATTTACGGTAGCCGCTGTCAGCCACATCGATCTGGGCGGCGGTAGTCAGATTTTCCGCTACTACACTTCAGGCAATGAGTTTCTGCAAATCAATACCACCGGCGGCGAAGATATTGATGATATTGATGATATCAAGCTCTTTGTCTATGAAGAGAGCTACGGTATCAGTAAAGAGAGTCACTGGCGCGAGGCGATCAACGCCAAAACGATGGGGGCAATGACCTTAAACTGGCAGGAAAAACGCTGGCAGCGATTTTTTAACAGCGAAGAACCGGGAAATATCGAACCCGTCTACATGCTGGAAAAAGTAGAAAATCAAAATCATGCTAAATGGGAAGTCCATAATTTTACCATGGGCTACCAGCGGCAAGTGACCGAAGATACTTACGAATATTTGCTGCTAAATGGTGAGGAATCTTTTAACGATCTCGGCGAGCCAGAGTGGTTATTTTCGCGCGCGTTGGGTGTCGATATCCCGCTGACATCACTTCATATTATTGGTTAATTACAAGGACGTTTACAATGCATATACTGGATTCACTTCTTGCCTTTAGTGCCTATTTTTTTATTGGCGTGGCTATGGTGATTATTTTTCTGTTTATCTACTCCAAAATTACACCGCACAATGAATGGCAATTAATCAAAAACAATAATACCGCAGCGTCACTGGCGTTCAGCGGTACATTGTTGGGTTACGTGATCCCCTTATCCAGTGCGGCAATCAATGCGGTGAGTATTCCAGACTATTTCGCCTGGGGCGGGATTGCACTGGTGATTCAGTTACTCGTTTTTGCTGGTGTCAGACTTTATATGCCCGCATTAAGCGAAAAAATTATTAATCACAATACCGCAGCAGGAATGTTTATGGGAACCGCCGCGCTGGCTGGCGGTATTTTTAACGCAGCTTGTATGACATGGTAATGGACGATCATGGCCAGAAAACGCAAATCAAGAAATAACAGTAAAATTGGTCACGGAGCGATCAGTCGCATTGGTAGACCGAATAATCCTTTTGAACCGCGTCGCAATCGCTACGCACAAAAATACTTAACGTTGGCGCTAATGGGCGGTGCCGCTTTTTTAATAGTCAAAGGATGGAGTGAAAGTAGCGATGTCGATAACGACGGCGACGGAACGTTTTACTCGACTGTGCAGGATTGTATTGATGACGGTAATAATGCCGACATTTGCGCGCGTGGCTGGAACAACGCCAAAGCAGCATTTTATGCCGATGTTCCGAAGAATATGACTCAGCAGAATTGTCAGTCTAAGTACGAAAATTGCTACTACGACAACGTTGAACAGAGTTGGATCCCGGTCGTTTCTGGATTTTTGTTAAGCCGGGTTATTCGTAAAGATCGCGATGAGCAGTTTGTTTATAACAGCGGCGGTTCCTCTTTTGCTTCGCGCCCCGTCTGGCGCAACACTTCTGGTGATTACTCCTGGCGCTCCGGTTCTGGCAAAAAAGAGTCTTACTCTTCAGGCGGCTTTACCACCAGAAAAGCGTCGACCGTTTCGCGCGGCGGCTATGGTCGTTCTTCCAGCGCCCGTGGGCATTGGGGAGGCTAACCATGCTGAGACACAACGTTCCTGTGCGACGGGATCTGGACCAGATCGCCGCTGACAACGGTTTCGACTTTCATATCATCGACAATGAAATCTATTGGGATGAGAGTCGGGCTTACCGTTTTACTCTGCGCCAGATTGAAGAGCAGATCGAAAAACCGACTGCGGAACTGCATCAGATGTGCCTTGAGGTGGTGGATCGCGCGGTTAAAGACGAAGAGATCCTGACGCAACTGGCGATCCCGCCGTTGTACTGGGATGTGATCGCTGAAAGCTGGCGCGCACGCGATCCTTCGCTGTATGGCCGGATGGATTTTGCCTGGTGTGGCAATGCGCCGGTGAAGCTGCTGGAGTACAACGCCGATACGCCGACCTCGTTGTATGAGTCGGCTTATTTCCAGTGGTTGTGGCTGGAGGATGCCCGGCGCAGTGGCATTATTCCGCGTGATGCCGATCAGTACAATGCCATTCAGGAACGCCTGATTTCACGCTTTAGCGAGCTTTACAGTCGGGAACCGTTTTATTTTTGCTGCTGTCAGGACACCGATGAAGACAGGAGTACCGTGCTGTACTTGCAGGACTGCGCCCAGCAGGCAGGGCAGGAGTCGCGGTTTATCTACATTGAAGATCTCGGTTTGGGCGTCGGCGGCGTACTGACCGATCTTGATGATAATGTCATCCAGCGTGCATTTAAGCTGTATCCGCTGGAGTGGATGATGCGTGACGATAACGGTCCGCTGCTGCGCAAGCGTCGCGAGCAATGGGTGGAGCCGTTATGGAAAAGTATCTTGAGTAATAAAGGGCTAATGCCGCTGCTTTGGCGCTTCTTCCCTGGTCATCCTAACCTTCTTGCATCCTGGTTTGAGGGTGAAAAACCGCAGATTGCCGCTGGCGAAAGCTATGTGCGTAAACCGATCTACTCGCGCGAAGGCGGAAATGTCACCATTTTCGACGGCCAGAATAACGTCGTTGACCACGCTGATGGTGATTACGCCGATGAACCGATGATCTACCAGGCGTTTCAACCTCTGCCGCGATTTGGCGATAGCTACACACTCATCGGTAGCTGGATTGTCGATGATGAAGCGTGCGGAATGGGGATCCGTGAAGATAACACGCTGATCACCAAAGACACCTCACGTTTCATTCCGCATTACATTGCTGGATAAGAATGTTTTAGCAATCTCTTTCTGTCATGAATCCATGGCGGTGACCATACTAATGGTGACTGCCATTGATGGAGGGAGACACAGTGCACTGGCAAACTCACACCGTTTTTAATCAAGCTATACCATTAAATAACAGCAACTTATACCTGTCTGATGGCGCGCTTTGCGAAGCGGTAACGCGTGAAGGTGCTGGCTGGGATAGCGATTTTCTAGCCAGTATTGGTCAGCAGTTAGGAACGGCTGAATCCCTTGAACTGGGGCGGCTGGCGAATGTGAATCCGCCTGAATTATTGCGCTACGATGCGCAAGGACGCCGTCTGGACGATGTGCGTTTTCACCCCGCCTGGCACCTGCTGATGCAGGCGCTATGTACCAATCGGGTGCACAATCTTGCCTGGGAAGAAGACGCTCGCTCCGGCGCATTTGTGGCGCGCGCGGCGCGTTTTATGTTACATGCGCAGGTTGAGGCAGGGTCGTTATGTCCGATAACCATGACCTTTGCCGCCACGCCATTGTTGTTACAGATGTTACCCGCGCCGTTTCAGGACTGGACCACGCCGCTATTGAGCGATCGCTACGATTCTCACTTATTGCCAGGTGGGCAAAAACGCGGTTTGTTGATTGGCATGGGAATGACGGAAAAGCAGGGCGGTTCCGATGTTATGAGCAACACCACCCGTGCAGAGCGTCTGGAAGATGGCTCTTATCGGCTGGTGGGGCATAAATGGTTTTTCTCGGTTCCGCAAAGCGATGCGCATCTGGTGCTGGCGCAGACCGCGGGTGGTCTGTCCTGCTTTTTTGTGCCGCGCTTTTTGCCTGACGGGCAACGCAACGCGATTCGCCTCGAGCGGCTGAAAGATAAGCTGGGTAATCGCTCTAACGCCAGTTGCGAAGTGGAGTTTCAGGATGCCATTGGTTGGTTGTTGGGGCAGGAAGGGGAAGGAATTCGTCTGATCCTGAAAATGGGTGGGATGACGCGTTTTGATTGCGCCCTGGGTAGCCATGCCATGATGCGCCGTGCATTTTCGCTGGCGATTTATCATGCACATCAACGCCATGTTTTTGGTAATCCATTGATCCAACAGCCCCTTATGCGTCATGTCTTAAGTCGCATGGCACTTCAGCTTGAAGGGCAAACGGCGTTGCTGTTTCGTCTTGCGCGAGCGTGGGACCGGCGTGCCGATGCCAAAGAAGCCCTGTGGGCGCGTTTATTTACGCCTGCGGCAAAATTTGTGATCTGCAAAAGAGGTATGCCGTTTGTGGCCGAAGCGATGGAGGTGCTGGGCGGCATTGGTTATTGCGAGGAGAGCGAGCTGCCGCGGCTTTACCGGGAGATGCCGGTAAACAGTATTTGGGAAGGTTCCGGCAATATTATGTGCCTGGATGTGTTGCGCGTTCTCAATAAGCAAGCGGGCGTATACGACTTATTGTCGGAAGCATTTGTGGAAGTGAAAGGGCAGGATCGCTATTTTGATCGCGCGGTTCGTCGTTTACAGCAGCAGCTGCGTAAGCCAGCTGAAGAACTGGGGCGAGAGATTACTCATCAGCTATTCCTGCTGGGCTGCGGTGCGCAAATGTTGAAATATGCTTCTCCGCCAATGGCGCAGGCGTGGTGTCAGGTGATGTTAGATACGCGCGGCGGCGTACGGTTGTCAGAGCAGATCCAGAATGATTTATTGCTGCGGGCGACGGGGGGAGTGTGTGTGTAAGCGTATACGACTGATGCGACGCTGGTTTCGATTAACTAAATGAAATATGTGAAAATTGTAGGCCGGACAAGGCGCTCGCGCCGCATCCGGCATTGTTCATTTGCTGTAGATGACACTCATGCATACAGTATCGCCTGTACGCGCCAGTTATCAGGCTGCTGGTCTTCGTACATGGTAATAATGCGGTACCATGACGCACCTTGTTCATCGGCCTTTAACGCCACGATACGTTCCACGTCCTGCGGATCCCCTGAAATATTGCTAACTGAGATCTGACCTATTTCATTCAGGCCCGTCACGCAGTCAGCACTGGCGAATTCTGCAGACTGTGCCGTGGCGCTCGCAGGATAAGTCACTAATTGCAGCGAGGGTGAGGCAAGTAATTGTTTCATCGTCAGCTCCATTTTTCGTTTCCCCACATGTTGCAGGGCATTCCATCGCGGTAATAAACGCCCAGGCTTCCAGCCGGTAATTTATTGTGCACAGGTAAACGCATAGGGACGCAAAGCAATGTAAAGCTGACTATGTAAGTTGTCTGATTTATTTACGGTACAAAATGGCTTGTGAATACCACTGTCCTGTCACGATGGTTTCGTCCACCATGACGACAACGTAATAATCAGCTTTTGCAGCGACAGCTTTCGCTTTGATTTCTGCTAATGCGTCATCCGGAGAACCCCGAACCATCGTGCTTACGCTACCTATTCGCTGTAACCCTTGCGTCTGGTCGCGGCGAATCTCTTGCGGATGGTCCGTTACTGGCGGTGCTGGCTGTGGCGTACCTTGCAGTGCGCTACAGGCACTTAACATCAACACCAATAATAAACTGGCAAACCGGTAAATAACGCTATTACGTTTCCTGCTAACCATAGTGTAGTGCCTTATTAATTTAACTTTGGGGGAATGTTCCCGAATTGTTACCTGGTACGCGATTTTCGAATGAAAACGTGACGAAAGCGTAACCCACATCTCAACATTATGAACTAATACCGCCAGCAGAAACTTGTGCTAAGGATTTCTTCATGTCATACCAGACAAAAAGGAGAGACAGATGATTGAAATAGAATCACGCGAGCTGGCAGATATTCCCGTTCTTCATGCTTATCCTGTCGGACAAAAAGATACCCCGTTACCGTGCGCGATTTTTTATCACGGCTTTACTTCGTCCAGTCTGGTGTATAGCTATTTTGCCGTTGCGCTGGCGCAGGCTGGTTTGCGGGTGATCATGCCGGATGCGCCCGATCACGGTAGTCGTTTTAGTGGCGACGCAGCGCGGCGGTTAAATCAATTCTGGCAAATCTTGCTACAAAGTATGCAGGAATTCACTACTTTACGTGCGGCAATAGCCGAAGAAAAGTGGCTGCTTGATGACCGTCTGGCAGTCGGTGGTGCGTCGATGGGCGCGATGACGGCACTGGGGATTACCGCTCGCCACCCCACGGTGAGATGTACCGCCAGCATGATGGGATCGGGCTATTTTACATCACTCGCCCGTTCACTGTTTCCACCGCTGATACCTGAAACGACAGCACAGCAGAATGAATTCAATAACATTGTCGCGCCGCTGGCAGAGTGGGAAGCGACAAACCACCTGGAACAACTTAGTGACAGACCTCTACTGCTGTGGCATGGCCTCGACGATGACGTTGTGCCTGCCGACGAATCACTACGTTTGCAGCAGGCCTTAAGCGAGACGGGACGGGATAAACTGCTAACCTGTTCATGGCAGCCAGGCGTGCGTCACCGCATTACGCCTGAGGCGTTAGATGCTGCAGTGACATTTTTCCGCCAGCATCTTTAAACACGCAGAATGCTGACCCCTTGCGCTTCCAGTTGTTGCAGGATTTCCGGGTTAGCATTTTTGCCGGTGATCAGCATATCAATTTGATCGGCACGGCTAAAAAGCATTCCCGCGCGTTCGCCAATCTTACTGCTATCAACCAGTACCACCAGTTTCCCTACCACGCTCAGCATCTTCTGCTCTGCCATTGCCGTCAGCATATCGGTTTTATACAACCCTTCTGCTGTCAGTCCTTTGCCGCTGGTAAACATCCAGTGCCCGGCATAGAGACTGTTTTCGCTGCCCTGCGGGCTTAAAGTGATGGACTGACTTTTGTTGTACTGTCCGCCCATAATGATCACGCTGTCATGTTCTTGATCGATCAGGTAATTTGCCAGCGGTAGATAATTAGTGATGATTTGCACTGGCTTGCCACACATTTCCCGCCCAAGCAGAAACGCGGTGGAGCCGCAGTTGATGACTACGCTTTCGCCCGGATTAACCAGCTGCGAGGCCGCTTTAGCGATACGTACTTTTTCATCGTGATTCTGCGCCTGATGCAGATTCATCGGCGTCCAGCGCGGGCGCTGTTGGGTAATAGCTTCTGCGCCATTGCGCACTTTTTTCAGTTTGCCGCTTTCGTCAAGTTTATTGATATCGCGTCGCGCAGTGGCAGGCGAAATTCCCAGACGCTCAACGACTTTCTCAACGGTCACAAAGCCCAATTGTGCGAGCATTTCCAGGAGGATTTGATGTCTTTGTGCTTCAGTCATGAGCTATTCCGATAAAATTTGATTTTTTTAGATGATATTTGAAATAGCCAGGAAATACTACGCCGGATAGCGCGAACTACTCCACGCTATCCGGTATAAACGACAGATTACAGGAATGACTTGAACGGCAGATCCGGTTCAATAGTGAAGCAATCATCGAAACCACGCGGATAGTGGTACTCGAAGTTGTCTTTATCCAACGGCCAGGTAAATTTGCCGCCAACCTGCCAGATAAACGGCTTGAAGCCATACTTCAGGCGATCTTTTTTCATCTCCCACAGCACGCGGATCTCTTGCGGATCGGCCTGGAAGTTTGACCAGATATCGTGGTGGAACGGGATAACCACTTTCGCATTCAGGGCTTCACCCATACGCAGCATATCGGCGCTGGTCATTTTGTCGGTGATACCGCGCGGGTTTTCGCCGTATGAACCTAAAGCCACGTCGATCTGATGTTCGTTACCGTGCTTCGCATAATAGTTAGAGTAGTGGGAGTCGCCGCTGTGATACAGGGAGCCGCCAGGCGTTTTGAACAGATAGTTCACCGCGCGATCGTCCATGCCGTCCGGCAGTACGCCAGCCGCTTTTTGATCGGCAGGCAGGGTGATCAGTGCAGTACGGTCGAAAGCGTCAAGCGCATGAATTTCAATGTCTTTCACTTTTACAACATCGCCCGGTTTGACCACGATGCAACGCTCTTTCGGTACGCCCCAGCCAATCCACAAATCCACACAGGTTTTCGGTCCAATGAACGGTACGTCATCAGCACAGTTCTGCATCACAGCAGCAGCGACGTTGACGTCGATATGATCGTTGTGATCGTGAGTCGCCAGTACCGCGTCGACCTGGCGAATCGCAAACGGATCAAGAACAAACGGGGTGGTGCGCAGGTTTGGCTGCAGTTTTTTCACGCCAGCCATGCGCTGCATTTGGTGACCCTGTTTCATTAACGGGTTACCGTGACTTTGTTTGCCAGTGCCGCACCAGAAATCAACGCAAACGTTGGTGCCACCTTCCGATTTTAACCAGATCCCGGTGCAGCCAAGCCACCACATCGCAAATGTGCCAGGAGCGACCTGTTCTTGTTCAATTTCTTCATTCAACCAGCTACCCCACTCCGGGAAAGTGCTCAGGATCCAGGATTCACGGGTGATACTTTTCACTTTACTCATCGCCATTTACCTTCATGATAGTTCAATTCGAATCAATATGTGATTGGTTTTGATTAATCCTGACACTATTTTTTCAGGAAGGCAATGACCATTTTTTGACTTTTTGCCAGGGAAGTTGTTGTTGATTTTGAGTGTGGAAAGATTTAATGGAATGTGTAGTTAAATTAACTAAATGAATTTAAATAAATAATTGTTTCGTTGTGTGAATCCCACTCTATCCGTGTGGAATTATTTGCGGGTCGCGTCACATTTAATCATAAATAATCTTGTTGTGATTACTTTTGAAAATTAGAGTGAGTGCACAACATTCCGGGTGTGCGGAATACCCGGTTACCTCTTCTTCAGGAGATCGTTATGGAGATCCTCTACAACATCTTTACCGTGTTTTTTAACCAGGTCATGACCAATGCCCCGTTACTGCTGGGTATTGTGACCTGTCTGGGCTATATCCTGCTGCGCAAAAGTGTCAGCGTTATTATCAAAGGTACGATAAAAACCATTATTGGTTTCATGTTGTTGCAGGCAGGGTCCGGCATCCTGACCAGTACCTTCAAACCGGTGGTGGCGAAAATGTCGGAAGTCTACGGCATCAACGGTGCGATTTCAGATACTTACGCGTCGATGATGGCAACCATTGAACGCATGGGCGATGCTTATAGCTGGGTAGGTTACGCGGTGTTGTTAGCGCTGGCACTGAACATCTGTTACGTGCTGCTGCGTCGCATTACCGGTATTCGTACCATCATGCTGACTGGTCACATCATGTTCCAGCAGGCGGGGCTGATTGCCGTTACGTTGTTTATTTTCGGCTATTCCATGTGGACGACCATTATCTGCACCGCGATTCTGGTTTCGCTCTACTGGGGCATTACCTCCAATATGATGTACAAGCCGACTCAGGAAGTGACGGATGGCTGCGGTTTCTCCATCGGTCACCAGCAGCAGTTTGCATCATGGATTGCTTATAAAGTCGCGCCGTTCCTGGGCAAAAAAGAGGAGAGCGTTGAAGATCTCAAACTGCCTGGCTGGCTGAACATTTTCCACGACAACATCGTCTCCACGGCGATTGTCATGACCATCTTCTTTGGCGCCATTCTGCTCTCCTTCGGTATCGACACCGTGCAGACGATGGCAGGCAAAGTGAACTGGACGGTCTACATCCTGCAAACCGGTTTCTCCTTCGCGGTGGCGATCTTCATCATCACTCAGGGCGTGCGCATGTTTGTGGCGGAACTCTCTGAAGCGTTTAACGGTATCTCTCAGCGCCTGATCCCAGGTGCGGTTCTGGCGATTGACTGTGCGGCTATCTATAGCTTCGCGCCGAACGCCGTGGTTTGGGGCTTTATGTGGGGCACCATCGGTCAGCTGATTGCGGTTGGCATCCTGGTCGCCTGCGGCTCCTCGATCCTGATTATTCCCGGCTTTATCCCGATGTTCTTCTCCAACGCCACCATCGGCGTGTTCGCTAACCACTTCGGCGGCTGGCGTGCGGCGCTGAAGATTTGTCTGGTGATGGGGATGATCGAAATCTTTGGTTGCGTCTGGGCGGTGAAACTTACCGGTATGAGTGCCTGGATGGGTATGGCGGACTGGTCGATTCTGGCACCGCCGATGATGCAGGGCTTCTTCTCCATCGGTATCGCCTTTATGGCTGTCATCATTGTAATTGCACTGGCTTATATGTTCTTCGCTGGCCGCGCACTGCGCGCAGAAGAAGATGCAGAAAAACAACTGGCAGAACAGTCTGCTTAATAAGGAGTTTTGATTATGACCGTACGTATTCTGGCTGTGTGTGGCAACGGACAAGGCAGTTCCATGATCATGAAGATGAAAGTGGACCAGTTTTTAACCCAATCAAACATTGACCACACGGTAAACAGCTGCGCGGTTGGCGAATACAAAAGCGAGTTGAGCGGCGCGGATATCATCATCGCTTCTACGCACATTGCGGGCGAAATCACCGTGACCGGCAACAAATACGTGGTCGGCGTGCGCAACATGCTCTCTCCTGCCGACTTTGGCCCGAAACTGCTGGAAGTGATCAAAGAGCATTTCCCGCAGGACGTGAAGTAAGGACGCGCCATGAAATTACGTGATTCGCTGGCGGAGAATAAATCCATCCGCCTGCAGGCTGAAGCAGAGACATGGCAGGACGCAGTGAAAATCGGCGTTGACCTGCTGGTGGCGGCGGATGTTGTCGAGCCGCGTTACTACCAGGCGATTCTGGATGCGGTTGAACAGCACGGTCCGTACTTTGTGCTCGCACCAGGCCTGGCAATGCCGCACGGTCGCCCGGAAGAGGGCGTTAAGAAAACCGGTTTTGCGCTAGTGACGCTGAAAAAGCCGCTGGAGTTCAACCACGAAGATAATGACCCTGTGGATATCCTCATCACCATGGCGGCGGTCGATGCCAACACGCACCAGGAAGTAGGCATCATGCAGATCGTCAACCTGTTTGAAGATGAAGAAAATTTCGACCGTTTACGTGCCTGCCGTACCGAGCAGGAAGTACTGGATCTCATTGACCGCACCAACGCGGCAGCTTAAGAAGGAATTGAAGATGTCATTACCGATGTTGCAAGTCGCGCTGGACAACCAGACTATGGATAGCGCCTACGAAACCACTCGCCTGATTGCCGAAGAAGTCGACATTATCGAAGTGGGCACCATTCTGTGCGTGGGCGAAGGCGTGCGTGCGGTTCGCGATCTGAAAGCGCTTTACCCGCACAAAATCGTACTCGCAGACGCCAAAATTGCCGATGCGGGCAAAATTCTTTCTCGTATGTGCTTCGAAGCCAATGCTGACTGGGTGACGGTAATTTGCTGTGCGGATATCAACACCGCCAAAGGCGCGCTGGACGTAGCAAAAGAGTTTAACGGCGACGTGCAGATTGAACTGACCGGCTACTGGACCTGGGAACAGGCGCAGCAGTGGCGCGACGCAGGCATTCAGCAGGTGGTTTATCACCGCAGCCGTGACGCGCAGGCCGCAGGCGTGGCGTGGGGCGAAGCGGACATTACCGCGATCAAACGTCTTTCCGATATGGGCTTCAAAGTGACCGTCACTGGTGGCCTGGCGCTGGAAGATCTGCCACTGTTCAAAGGCATTCCGATTCACGTCTTTATCGCGGGCCGTAGTATCCGTGATGCCGCTTCTCCGGTGGAAGCCGCACGTCAGTTCAAACGTTCCATCGCCGAACTGTGGGGCTAAGGAGCGGATATGTTGTCCAAACAAATCCCGCTTGGCATCTATGAAAAAGCGCTCCCCGCCGGGGAGTGCTGGCTGGAACGCCTGCAACTGGCAAAAACGTTGGGCTTCGATTTTGTCGAGATGTCGGTAGATGAAACGGACGAGCGCCTGTCGCGCCTCGACTGGAGCCGCGATCAGCGTCTGGCGCTGGTGAACGCGATTGTTGAAACCGGCGTACGCGTACCGTCAATGTGCCTTTCTGCTCATCGTCGTTTCCCGCTGGGTAGCGAAGATGACGCGGTGCGGGCGCAGGGGCTGGAGATTATGCGTAAAGCTATCCAGTTCGCTCAGGACGTCGGCATTCGCGTGATCCAGCTGGCGGGCTATGACGTTTACTATCAGGAAGCCAATAACGAAACGCGTCGTCGTTTTCGTGACGGCCTGAAAGAGAGCGTTGAGATGGCAAGCCGCGCGCAGGTGACGCTGGCGATGGAGATCATGGATTATCCGTTGATGAACTCCATCAGCAAGGCGCTGGGCTACGCGCACTATCTCAACAATCCGTGGTTCCAGCTCTACCCGGATATCGGCAACCTGTCGGCGTGGGACAACGATGTGCAGATGGAGTTGCAGGCCGGAATCGGGCATATCGTCGCAGTACATGTGAAAGACACCAAACCTGGCGTCTTCAAAAACGTGCCGTTTGGCGAAGGTGTAGTGGATTTCGAACGTTGTTTCGAAACGCTCAAACAGAGTGGCTATTGCGGGCCGTACCTGATTGAGATGTGGAGCGAAACGGCGGAAGACCCGGCGGCAGAAGTGGCGAAAGCGCGTGATTGGGTGAAAGCGCGCATGGCGAAAGCGGGCATGGTGGAGGCGGCATAATGCAAAAGCTAAAACAGCAGGTATTTGAAGCCAACATGGAGCTGCCGCGCTACGGGCTGGTGACCTTTACCTGGGGCAACGTCAGCGCTATCGACCGCGAACGCGGGCTGGTGGTGATCAAGCCCAGCGGCGTTGCCTACGAAACCATGAAAGCGGCCGATATGGTGGTGGTTGATATGAGCGGCAAGGTGGTGGAAGGGGAGTATCGCCCATCTTCCGACACTGCGACGCATCTCGAACTCTACCGTCGTTACCCGTCGCTTGGCGGCATTGTCCATACCCACTCCACTCATGCCACCGCATGGGCGCAGGCGGGGCTGGCGATCCCGGCGTTAGGCACCACGCACGCTGACTACTTCTTTGGTGATATCCCGTGTACGCGTGGATTAAGCGAAGAAGAGGTGCAGGGTGAGTATGAACTGAACACTGGCAAAGTGATTATCGAAACGCTGGGCAACGCCGAGCCGCTGCATACGCCGGGAATTGTGGTGTATCAGCACGGACCGTTCGCCTGGGGGAAAGATGCCCACGACGCGGTGCATAACGCGGTAGTGATGGAAGAAGTGGCGAAAATGGCGTGGATTGCGCGCAGTATTAATCCACAACTCAATCACATCGACAGCTTCCTGATGAATAAACACTTCATGCGTAAGCACGGCCCTAACGCTTATTACGGGCAGAAGTAAAACACGCGCTGCGGAAATTTCCTTCCTCGGGAGATAACTGGTCTAATTCCGCAGCCGTTTTTCAAAAAAAGCCCCCTGCGAAGGGGGCAAAGCAAACTATGGCAATGTTTCGTTGGTTATACCTGGTGCTAGCGATAAATATCCGCGCTGGCGTGCATATTGCCGTTACTCCCCGGTTCCCGCATCAGAATTACGTGGTAGTACGTTGCGCCTTGCGCATCTGTTTCTTCATTTAATGCCTGACGTGCTTCGCTTTCAGTGGCGAAATTATGATTGATATAAATCACGCCTAAGCTTTGCACATCGTCCATATTTCTGGCCTGGTGGTTATTAATTTCAATGGCTGCCCATGTATTTGCACTTAGCAAAAGCACAGCCAGAAGGGCTAAAACTCGACTGAACATAGATACCTCCTCGACGGCTGACTTTGTGTGCTCTCCTCTGTGATGATCTTCTGATTTAATTTTAATCAATGATAAAGAAGTTGATGGTGACCATTTCTGATGCAGTTGTTCGAAAAAACACTGTGACGGAATGTGATGAACTTCAAATCAGCGGTTTAGAGGTTATTTGCGAAAGGGGAGATTTATTTCTGCTCCGCCCTTGAGTTTAGCGGGGTATGTCAGTACTATAACGCGTCATTTTTCAGCCGACCTTTAACACGTTCCTTGCCTCCCCGGGATTCGGCTGACCCAGACAGGAGGCTGAATAATCCGTAAGGAGCAATTCGATGCGTCATTACGAAATCGTTTTTATGGTCCATCCTGACCAGAGCGAACAGGTTCCGGGCATGATCGAGCGCTACACTGCTGCCATCACTGGTGCAGAAGGCAAGATCCACCGTCTGGAAGACTGGGGCCGCCGTCAGCTGGCTTACCCGATCAACAAACTGCACAAAGCACACTACGTTCTGATGAACGTTGAAGCTCCGCAGGAAGTGATCGATGAGCTGGAAACTACCTTCCGCTTCAACGATGCCGTTATCCGCAGCATGGTTATGCGTACCAAGCACGCTGTTACCGAAGCATCTCCAATGGTTAAAGCGAAAGACGAGCGCCGTGAGCGTCGCGATGATTTCGCAAACGAAACCGCTGATGATGCTGAAGCTGGGGATTCTGAAGAGTAATTTCTGATGACCAACCGTCTGGTGTTGTCCGGCACCGTGTGCAGGACTCCCCTTCGAAAGGTCAGTCCATCAGGAATTCCTCACTGCCAGTTCGTGCTTGAGCATCGTTCTGTGCAGGAGGAAGCCGGTTTTCACCGGCAGGCATGGTGTCAAATGCCCGTTATTGTTAGCGGACACGAAAACCAGGCCATTACTCACAGTATAACGGTCGGCAGTCGCATAACCGTTCAGGGGTTCATTTCATGCCACAAGGCAAAGAACGGACTGAGCAAAATGGTTTTGCATGCCGAGCAGATTGAATTGATAGATTCTGGAGACTAGCCATATGGCACGTTATTTCCGTCGTCGCAAGTTCTGCCGTTTCACCGCGGAAGGCGTTCAAGAGATCGACTATAAAGATATCGCTACGCTGAAAAACTACATCACCGAAAGCGGTAAGATTGTCCCAAGCCGTATCACCGGTACCCGTGCAAAATACCAGCGTCAGCTGGCTCGCGCTATCAAACGCGCTCGCTACCTGTCCCTGCTGCCGTACACTGATCGCCATCAGTAATCGGTCACGGTCCATTAATACGACTTTGAGAGGATAAGGTAATGCAAGTTATTCTGCTTGATAAAGTAGCAAACCTGGGTAGCCTGGGTGATCAGGTAAACGTTAAAGCGGGCTATGCTCGTAACTTCCTGGTACCGCAGGGTAAAGCTGTTCCAGCTACCAAGAAAAACATTGAATTCTTCGAAGCACGTCGCGCTGAACTGGAAGCTAAACTGGCTGAAGTTCTGGCAGCTGCTAATGCTCGCGCTGAGAAAATCAATGCACTGGAAACTGTTACCATCGCGTCTAAAGCTGGCGACGAAGGTAAACTGTTCGGTTCCATCGGTACTCGCGACATCGCTGACGCTGTAACTGCAGCTGGCGTTGAAGTGGCTAAGAGCGAAGTTCGTCTGCCGAACGGCGTTCTGCGTACCACTGGCGAACACGAAGTGAGCTTCCAGGTTCACAGCGAAGTATTCGCGAAAGTGATCGTAAACGTAGTAGCTGAATAATTCGTTATTCAACGAGACGTAAAAACGCCGACCAGTGGTCGGCGTTTTGCTTTATAGCGAAAGCGTTACAACTGGTAGTATAACGCTCTGATATCTATTAATTAGCTTGTCGCTAACTGTACTTGCGGTTCTTCATCTTTAACTTTGATAAGCGTCCACAGCGCAATGGCGCCAATAATGTCAAAGAAAGCCAGGGCAATAAAGAACGGCGCGAAGCCGATAATGTGAACGAATGCCCCGATAAACAGGTTGAAAATCAACTGACCGCTCCACGCACAGGCTCCTGCCATACCCACTGCGGTAGCTACTTCGTCTTTTTTGAACAGATCGCCACCCAGAGTTGCTGCTACAGTAGAAAGACATTGATGCGAGAACGCGCCAATACTAATCAGTAATACGGCAATGTAGGGATTTTCGACAATACTCACCAGGCCAATCGTCATCATAATGACGGCTGCAATAGTGAAGGTAATTCTTCGTGAGTTAATTAAACTCACGCCGCGATCGTGGAAGAACTTCGCGACAAAACCACTGGCTAAACAGCCGAGATCGCCCAGCAGGAAAGGCAGCCAGACGAACATGGCAATTTCTTTCAGGCTAAAATGCAGCGTTTCGACGAAGAAAATCGGCACCCAGAAGTTAATGGTTCCCCATGCCGGGTCTGCGAGAAAACGCGCGATGCCAATCCCCCAGAAATTACGTTGGCTGAGGATATGCTTGATTGACGTTTTTTCTTTCTTATCTGTTTTAAGATGCTGTTCTTGCCCTGATTCAATATAGTGGCGCTCTTCATCAGAAAGGCGTTTGGCATCTTTCGGATCTTTATAACAAAAGAACCAAAATAAAGCCGCGAGCAAAGCAAGGCTACCTGAAACAATAAACGCAAATTGCCAGCTATGAAACATAATGCACCAGGCAATCAACGGTGGAGCAAGCATCGCGCCGAGTGAGGTGCCCATATTGAAAACACCTGTCGCCACGCCACGCTCTTTTGCCGGGAACCATGTTGATGCGGTTTTTACACCCGCCGGAATTGCCGACGCTTCGCTGAAACCCATCAGGGCGCGCATAAATGCCAGACCTGACCACGTTCCGGTTAGTGCATGGCCCATTGTCGCCAGGCCCCAAATTGCGGCACATATCGCAAAACTTAACTTCAGACCCACGGTATCAATAAAGAAGCCCATTACCGGTTGCCCTAATGTATAGGCCAACTGGAATGCACTGACAATCCATGAATATTGCTCTTTAGTTATTCCGGTTGTCTCCATAATCGTTGGAGCCGCAATACCTAACGCCGTTCTGTCCAGATAATTGATTACAGTGATAAAGCATACGAGGGCAATCATATGCCACCGGTAATTCTTTATTTTATTCATGTTTAAACCTTTTAATTATATTAATAAACCCTGGTTGTTGGTGTTTCCGTGTAATAGGTAATAAAAATCAGGTACAGAGGAAATATTGAAAATTATTGTGTGTAAATTTCTCCATTTAAAAATTCTGGCCAGTTTTTTTCAAAGTAAATACCGTTAATACACGGTTGCATACGTAAAGACTTCACTTCGGTAATAAAAGAACCTTGCGAATATTTAATCGTTAATCTGTGATTTTTGTCTTCAGCCCGTTCAGAGCGAAAACGCCATTCTTCTTTTGCGCCGCGACGAGTTTGTGGGAGGCATTTGCCTTGTGGATCAATAACCATCCGCGCCCCACGACTGCCACCACCTGCGTCAATATAATGCGTCAATTGCGTTAATACCGCGGCCGAAGTCAGCGCCATATGCCGCCACATAAATAGTTCGGCAATTTCGCCTGCGTGATTGATGGTTAAACCGTGTTGTTGTACAAACTCACTTAGCAGCAGGGCGTCACGGGTGGCGTGACGAACTTTATCGGCATGACAAATAAATCCGGCGTAATCAGACATTCGCGCCTGGATTTTTTCTTTCACCGTTACCAGCGCCATTCCGTTCTCATTTACCAGTGCCTGAGCGATAACTTCTCTGACTATATTCAGAGATGAGGCTACCAGCTGCGCGACATCACCCTCAACAGACCGCTTTTGTGTGCAACCAATAAAGCGCGCCAGACGCACGGCAATAACCTGTCCGGCATTCAGCGCCGCACCGCCTGGTCGGGTAACGCCGTGAGTTCCGGCTACTTCTCCCACCGCAAAACAACCGGGCAGGGATGTTTGTCCCCAGATATCCACTTCAATGCCGCCATTCATGTGCTGATTATTCATGGCGAACTGCAGAGGCTGCGCGGTGAGATCGTAACCGTGCATCTTATACAGCGAGATAGACAGCGGATTCATTCGTTGCAGCCGTTCGATGGGCGATGCTGCCAGAGCGTCGTTATTTTCCAGATACGCGCGAACGTCGTCGTCCAGTCGATCTAATGTGAAGGGCAAATCACCAGGCACCGCTTCAGGATTGCGATTGAAATCCATAAACACCCGACGACCATGTTGCTGCTCTTGCGCCACCGCCATATCTAACAAGCTGGAGCCAAAATCCATCACCCGAGTGGCGTGGAACGGCCACTGATAGCCTTTACGGAAAATGTTTGAAGCCAGCTCCTGGGTGGTGCGATAGTAATCCGCGAGGAAGTTATACTCGTTACCCTCAGCATCCACGGAATAGATATACGGGATCACCTGTACATAGGTGCCGGATAAATTCCACGGAAACGTGCTACGCGGCGTGCCTATACCAAACTGGCTTTCGGTCAGATTGGTTAGCGTCAGGCCTTCCTCCAGCGCCAGCCCCAGCGAGCCAAAACATTTGTGTGGGTACACACTGTCGCGATAAAGCTCGCCAGGCCCTCCTGTTGCCAGTACCACATTGGGCGCAGTCACAATTGCCAGCCCCCAAGGGGTATGGGCGCGATGACCGGTCGCGAGGATTGCCCCCGCAACACGGTCTTCGCCGTTTTCGTCACGCTGATGCAGCAGTTTAATCACTGTTGCACTGGTCAACACTGGAATGGCGAGGCGCTGTACTTCTTCCAACAGCACTTTCACCATTAACCTTGAGGTACGCGGCCCACACGAGGTTGCACGCCCGGCTTCGTCATGGTCGGTTTGATAACGAAGAATCGCGCCATAGCGATCTTCCGGTAATTCCAGACCAAGATATTGCAACCCGCCAAGAGTGTGCAGAGAACCTACCGCTTCGACATAAGCGGTGTCGTGATCCATCGCCCCACCGCTCGCCAGTGCCTCTGCCAGTTTGGTGAAGTTGTCGCCGTTGCCCGCGGTAGCGGCGGTAAACAGTGTCTGTTTATCGGAACCAGAACATGCCGACGTCCCCATATATAACCCGGCGGTGGCGATCAGCACATTTTGCTGGCGGCGTTTAAGTTCCACAGCTGCACGCAGCCCGGCTGCACCACTGCCGACTACCAGGGCATCTGTTTGCCAGAGTGGGTAATCAACACCGTCTACCGTGACAACCCATGCGGGCTCTGCCTGTGCAAAACCCTTTGGGAAAGTAACGTGCGTCAGCGCATCAAGGATGGTGTCATCAAGCTGACTCATGCATCCTCCATCGGCGTAAACAGGCTACTTTCCATCAGGCGTGGGTGCTTGATAATTGGACGGAAAGCCATATACGGCAGAATGTCGCGCTCAATCTCCACACCCGGCGCGATTTCAATTAATTCAACGCCTTCTGCCGTTAACTGGAATACTGCGCGTTCAGTGATATACAACACTTCCTGACCACTTTGCTGTGCGTAGGCGGCGCTAAAAGTGATTTTTTCCACCTTGGTAACCAGTTTAGGGATTTGACCTGACTGGGCGATATGCAAGCCATCTGGTGTTATATCGATCTTGCTGCCTTTAGCGTCGAACGTGCCGCAGAACACCACTTTACGGGCATTTTGCGCAATTTCGAGAAATCCGCCGGGGCCAATCAGATTGCCATTGAGATGGGAGACGTTGACGTTACCGTACTGATCCATCTCTCCCATGCCGAGGAAGGTGATATCGATCCCTCCGCCACTGTAGAACTCAAATTGATCGAGTGATGGAATAATGGCATCGGCGTTGCGGGCACAACCAAACAGAGCATCATCCAGCATCATGCCGTTATGTACGCCTTGCTCGACGCTCAGCCATAAACTTTGGTAAGGAACGCCTTCGCGCAGCGCTACTCCTGGAATGCCGCCGGGAATACCAAAGCCAAAGTTGGTTGAAGCGCCAGCTACCAGTTCGCGTGCTGCCCGACGGGCAATCAGGCGACGTACCGGATGACTAACCAGTTCAATAGCGTCGTTAGAACTCAGACGGCGATGTTGGCCGCTGATGGTCAGGTCGTAACCGCCAAGATAGGTTTGTGGCTGTTCGCGGTGTTCAACGATGCCATCAACCAGAATGCCCGGTAATTTAACCCGGCGTGGTTCAATCGCGCCAGCTTCCAGCACATCGCGTACCTGTACGAACACTTTACCGCCGCTGTTGTGTGCTGCCAGCGCCATGGAATAGCTATCCATATCAATCGCTTCTTCTTCAAGGCTGACGTTGCCTCGAGGATCGGCATAAGTGCCACGCAAAATCGCGTAATCCACTTTGAAAGGGCGATAACGAAGTTTGGTTTCACCGTCGATTTCAATCAGTTCTACCAGCTCGTCGGTAGTGCATTCATTCGACTTACCGCCGCCATTGCGTGGATCAACAAACGATCCCAGCCCAACGTGGGTAAAAAGCCCCGGACGTCCGGCGCCGATCTCCCGTAGCAGTGCCTGAATCACGCCACCAGGAAAGCAGTAGGCTTCAATCGTGTTATTTTTTACCAGCGCCTGCATTTTGGGCGACCAGGTAAAGTGCCCGGCAATAATGCGTTTGAGCATCTCTGCGTGCGCAAAACGATTAGTGCCTTTGCAGTCGCGATCGCCAATACCCAGCGAGTGGATTAGCGTCAGGTCGCGAGGGTGTCCGGTTTGCAGGAAACGCGCTTCAATAGCAGCCAGAATATGGTCGGCTTCCACCATACCGCCGCCGTTACCGCTAATAGCAATAATCGCACCGTCCTGAATTTGCGCCGCCAGTGCCTCGGCGGTTGTTATCTTACGCATACAATTTCCTTATTGATTATGGAAGCTCACGCTACTTTTTTCGGCAAAGGCGCGCGTCGCCTGCTGGCAATCCTGAGTGGCAGACATTAATCCGGCCAGTAGCTGGTGCGGGTAATCGGCATGTTTATTTTCCAGTGCCAGAATCAGTTGCTTAATATGCGCCAGTGCCACCGGACCGCATTTTTCCAGCTGCGCTAACTGGTTCGCCATCCAGTTTTCCACCTGTTCTTTTTCTACCACTTCATCAATTAAATTCGCCGCCTGGGCTTCCTGCGCCGTCAGGCGTTTACCCAGCATCAGCATCTGGCGACCGACCACCGGACCAACCTGATTAAGCACACGTTCAATGCCCATCCAGCCAGGCACCATGCCGAGCATCACTTCCGGGTTAGAGAATTTCGCGCCGGGGCGGGCAATACGAATATCGCAGCACAAGGCCAGTTCAATACCACCGCCGATGGTATGACCGTTGAGATTCGCAACGGTTAATTGGGGTAAGTTGCGCAGGCGATTAAAAACGTCATTACCGCGTTTAATCCATTTTCTGCCCATATCTAATGGCGAATAGGCCGACCACGATTTAATATCGCCACCCGCACAAAAGAATTTATCGCCGGTTGCCGTTAATTCGACTAATCGTAATGTGGTGTCGTTTTCAATTTCATTTAAATAATGGTCGAGAGATTCGATCATTTCTTCATTAATAGCATGACATTTATCTTCACGGTTCAATGTCAGGCGGCAAGAAGCCGCCGCTCTGCTGAACAGAACGGGTTGGTCACTCATGATCATTCCTTAACAATAATGCGCGATGCGATCGACGCTAATATCCAGCGTGCTGTTAATATCTTTCTGCCACCAGTAAGGCGAGAATATTTCCAGTTCTATAGCGCCATTAAATCCGGCGTTTTCAACCAGCCGACGAATTGACGGAATATTGATGACGCCATCTCCCGGCATTCCCCGGTCATTGACCAGATCGGTGGTCGGTACTAACCAGTCGGAAACATGAAACGCGAGGATGCGTTTTCCGGCACGCAGGATCTGACTGGCGAGCTCCGGATCCCACCAGACGTGATAAACATCCACCGCCACGCCGAGGCCAAACTCACCATCGGGATCGAGTTCATCACACCAGTCCAGCGCCTGACGTAACGTGCACAGGCAAGAGCGGTCGGCAGCAGTCATCGGGTGCAGCGGCTCCAGCGCAATTGGCACGCCGACATCTTTCGAATGTGGCAGCAACTGGCGAATCCCTTGTTTTACTTGTTCCCGCGCTTCGTACAAATCTTTTGTTCCCTGCGGTAACCCGCCAACCACCTGCATATAACAGGCGGCGTTAAGGACCGCTGCGTCGTCCAGCGCCCGGCGGTTATCATCAATCGCCAGTTTGCGTTCCGCCAGTGTCGGCGCGGTGTAGTAAGTGCTACGGCACAAACCGGAAACGCTCATGTTACTGGCGGCAAGCTGGCGGGCGATTTGCTGGAGATCTTCACCCTGCAACTCCCTGCGCCAGGGGGCAATTGCGCCAATACCGCGTGCGGCGCAGGCATCAATAATGGCGGGTAGCGGCGTTTTATAGCCCAGTGTCGCGGTATTGATACTGAATAAATCCGGGCGTTGTAACAGATCTCTCATGATTCAGCCTCAGAAGCGCGGCATACTTAAGCCGCCGTCGATGGCGACCGCTTGACCACAGGTGTAAATCAGTTTACCTTCCGCCATCGCGCGGACGGTGGAAGCAATATCAGCCGGATAACCCCAACGTCCCCACGGCACCAGACCTTTGGCAATCAGTTCGTCGTAATAAGCCGTTGCTGGAATAGTCATATCGGTTTTGATGAGACCAGGGCGCACTTCATAAACGCCAATTTGTTCATTACAAAGGCGAGCAGCAAACAGACGAGCAGCGGCAGAAACGGCGGTTTTGGCAATGGTGTATTCGCCGCGATTCATCGCCAGCATGATGGCGTTGATGGAACTGACGAAAATAATCGAGCGGTGCGGCAGCTCCGCTTCCGGTTTCGGCTGTGCCAGTAAGCGCTTACTGAATGCCTGAGCAAGGAAGAACGGCGCGCGGGTGTTAATGGCAATGTTTTGATCGAAGCTGTCTGGTTCGAGGTCGAGGAGGTCACCGCGTTTTTTCACTGAAATGCCTGCGTTGTTGAGCAGGCAGTCCAGACGTCCCCACAGGTTTTGCGCCGCGTCGAGCATCTCTTCATGCAAGGAGAGATCGCCGACATCGGCAGGGAAGCAAATCACTTCCACGCCTTCAGCTATACATTCTTGTTGTGTGATATGCAGTTTTTCTACGCTGTCGGCATCGGGAAGATCGTTAATCAGCAGGTTAAATCCGCCACGAGCAAGCTCCAGCGCACAGCCCTTTCCAATACCACGAGCGGCTCCGGTAATCACGGCAACAGGACGAGTGGATTTCATACAATAGCTCTCTTTTTTTGAATATTGTTTTCTAAGTGACAATTAGCTTGCGACGTGCCGCAAGAAAGATCAACCATCTGGTTGGTTGATATGCGATAGTGATCACAGGACATTTGATAACTTGATGAAAGTACAAGTTTTTATCCTTTTTACTGGAGCTTCTAATTAATCGGGTTAAGATAGTTATCTTGAAGAGGTCGTGGGGAAGCGTTATGTATCTTGATACCAGCAACGTACAGAGCCTGAAGGAAAAGCTGCTGTTATGCGCGGTTAATGAATTTGCCGAATATGGTTATGAAGGGGCCAGGGTCGATAATATTGTTAAGGCTGCGGGGTGTAGTAAACAGACGGTTTATCATCACTTTGGTAATAAAGAAAATTTATTTATTGAAGTACTGGAATATACCTGGAACGATATTCGACAAAAAGAAAAGGCCCTTGATTTCTCAGATCTTCCGCCACAAAAAGCCATTGAGAAAATTATTGATTTTACATGGGATTATTATATTGCTAACCCCTGGTTTTTAAAAATTGTGCATAGTGAAAATCAAAGTAAAGGTGTGCATTATGCAAAATCACAGCGTCTCTTAGAAATTAACCATGCGCACTTGCAGTTAATGGAATCCTTATTGGATGAAGGGAAGAAACACAATATTTTTAAGCCAGATATCGACCCATTGCAGGTGAATATTAATATTGCTGCGCTTGGGGGATATTATTTGATCAACCAGCATACGCTTGGCCTGGTTTATCATATCAGTATGGTTTCCCCCCAGGCACTGGAAGCCAGACGTAAGGTCATCAAAGAGACGCTCCTTAGCTGGCTTTTGGTTGATCCTTCATCTACTGCGCACGAATAAAACTGCCATCCGGCTGGCGGGTAAACAGGACCTGTTGATTATTCCCCGTATCAATAGTTAAGCCCGTCACCACGCCGCTGGCGTTCTGGCGGATTTTCACCATCTGCCCGTTTTGCAAATTACTCAGCGGCTTACCCGCGCCTTCTACCTGCGCCATTGCATAGACATCGGTAGCGGGCAGTCCGTGGTCGCGGAACAGCTGCGCCATCGTTTTACCGGGTTCGACACGGTAAGAGCGCCATTGATTATCAATTCCGCTATCTGGCTGGAATGGTTGTGTTTGGGTAGTTTGCGGCTGTTCTTCTGGCTGGCCTTCCTGTATAGGTTCTGGAGCGACCGGAGCCACCTGATCAGGATCATTTTGTGGTGTGACTAATTGCGCCCGCAGCTGTTCTTCTGTCGGCGGTTGTGATTGCGACTGAATATCTAACTGCGCTTCACGCGTCACCACCGGCGCGTTGGGCGTATCATCAGATGGAAGCAGAAATCCGACCACCAATATAATGGCGGCAATAATGATCCCCCGACGATGCATCGGCGGCAGCGGGTCCATGAAGCGAAAATTGTCCGGCGCGTGCCAGACTTTCTCCAGGGTTGGTTTTAGTTCAAAGCGCCCGGGCATGGTTTCCTCCTGCTCCGCGTCTTGTTCCTCAATCATAGCCTATGAATAAGCTAACGCTATGATGTCCGTGGTAAACCCGCCTTTATTATATTCATACGGGATATTGCTATTGTTTCTTTTTCCCCGGGATTTGTCATCATTCCTGCGACAAAGTTTTACCCAAAGAAGTGTGGCTGATATGCTGCCCGCTACTTTTATACCCTAAGAAAGGAAATACGATGACCACCCCAACTTTTGACACCATCGAAGCGCAAGCAAGCTACGGCATTGGTTTACAGGTAGGCCAACAACTGAGTGAATCTGGCCTGCAAGGGCTGCTGCCGGAGGCGCTGGTGGCTGGTATTGCAGATGCGCTGGAAGGCAAACATCCGGCTGTTCCGGTTGATGTGGTGCATCGCGCGCTGCGTGAAATCCACGAACGCGCCGATGCCGTTCGTCGTCAGCGTTTCCAGGCGATGGCTGCCGAAGGTGTGAAATATCTTGAAGAAAATGCCAAAAAAGAAGGTGTGAACAGCACCGAATCTGGCCTGCAATTCCGCGTGATCAACCAGGGTGAAGGCGCAATTCCGGCACGTACTGACCGCGTTCGTGTTCATTACACCGGTAAACTGATCGACGGCACCGTGTTTGACAGCTCCGTTGCTCGTGGTGAACCCGCTGAATTCCCGGTTAATGGCGTGATCCCTGGCTGGATTGAAGCACTGACTCTGATGCCGGTAGGTTCTAAATGGGAACTGACTATCCCGCAGGAACTGGCCTATGGCGAGCGCGGCGCTGGCGCATCCATCCCTCCGTTCAGCACCCTGGTGTTTGAAGTCGAGCTGCTGGAAATCCTCTAAGCAGCGTATTCTGTTCCCCTCGAGCCAGAGGGGAGCAGGCATTTAGCAATAAACCCTTCAGTTTGCCAATCGGCGATATTTTGTGTTGCAAACGCTCCGTAAGCGTGTATTTTTGTGAGCTGTTTCGCGTTATCACCGTGATATGACACTCACTTTAAACATAAAATTAACATTAGATCTAAATCTTAGTATTCATCCCACGTATTGTTTCCTAATATCGATGAGTCCCGATACAGATTCGTCGTATCATAGACTGACTAAAGGCCGCAGAGCCTGAACAACACAGACAGGAAGAAAAAACATGGTAGATCAGGTAAAAGTCGTTGCCGATGATCAGGCTCCGGCTGAACAGTCGCTACGGCGCAATCTCACAAACCGGCATATTCAGCTTATTGCCATTGGCGGCGCCATTGGTACGGGGTTGTTTATGGGATCCGGTAAAACAATCAGCCTTGCCGGGCCGTCGATCATTTTCGTTTATATGATCATCGGTTTTATGCTCTTTTTCGTGATGCGGGCAATGGGGGAATTGCTGCTTTCGAATCTGGAATACAAATCTTTTAGTGACTTCGCTTCCGATTTATTAGGGCCGTGGGCAGGATATTTCACTGGCTGGACTTATTGGTTCTGCTGGGTGGTTACCGGTATGGCGGACGTGGTTGCCATCACGGCTTATGCGCAGTTCTGGTTTCCGGGGCTATCTGACTGGGTCGCCTCGTTGGCGGTGATAGTGCTGTTGCTGACCCTGAACCTCGCCACCGTGAAAATGTTCGGTGAGATGGAGTTCTGGTTTGCGATGATCAAAATCGTCGCCATCGTGTCGTTGATTGTCGTCGGCCTGGTCATGGTGGCGATGCACTTTCAGTCACCGACTGGTGTGGAAGCGTCATTTGCGCATTTGTGGAATGACGGCGGCTGGTTCCCGAAAGGCTTAAGTGGCTTCTTTGCCGGATTCCAGATAGCGGTTTTCGCTTTCGTGGGGATTGAGCTGGTAGGTACTACTGCTGCGGAAACCAAAGATCCAGAGAAATCACTGCCGCGTGCAATTAACTCTATTCCGATCCGCATCATTATGTTCTACGTCTTCGCGCTGATTGTGATTATGTCCGTGACGCCGTGGAGTTCGGTAGTCCCGGATAAAAGCCCGTTTGTTGAACTGTTCGTGTTGGTGGGGCTGCCTGCTGCTGCCAGCGTGATCAACTTTGTGGTGCTGACGTCTGCGGCTTCTTCCGCTAACAGTGGCGTCTTCTCTACCAGTCGCATGCTGTTTGGTCTGGCGCAGGAAGGTGTTGCACCGAAAGCGTTCGCTAAACTCTCTAAACGCGCAGTACCCGCGAAAGGGCTGACCTTCTCTTGTATCTGTCTGCTCGGCGGCGTGGTGATGTTGTACGTGAATCCAAGCGTGATTGGCGCGTTCACGATGATCACGACGGTTTCCGCGATTCTGTTTATGTTTGTCTGGACGATTATCCTTTGCTCATACCTTGTGTATCGCAAACAGCGTCCGCACCTGCATGAGAAGTCAATCTACAAGATGCCGCTCGGCAAGCTGATGTGCTGGGTATGTATGGCGTTCTTTGTGTTCGTCATCGTGCTGCTGACGCTGGAAGATGACACCCGCCAGGCTCTGCTGGTTACCCCACTGTGGTTTATCGCGCTGGGGCTGGGCTGGTTGTTTATTGGTAAGAAGCGGGCTGCTGAACTGCGGAAATAACCGCATTATCATGCTGGATGGCGCAATGCCATCCAGCTTTTAGATTACTCACCCGCCAGCGCGCGTGGGAACAGTACATTGTTTTCCAGACTGATGTGATCCATCAGGTCATCAATCAGTTCATTAATGCCGTTATACATCGCTTTCCAGGTGGTGCAGGCTTCTGGCGGCGGTGTGACGTTATTGGTAGTGTGTTTGATCACTTCCAGCAGTTCGCCCGCTTCATCGTGCTCGCTTTCCATTACGCTGATTGGCCCCATTGCCTGGCTGCCCATGCCTTGTTTGATCATCGGGAAGAGGATCTGCTCTTCTTTCATCATGTGGCTGGAAAGCTCTTCATGCAGCATGGTCAGGTATTTTGTCAGCCCTTTTGGCACGCTCGGTTTGTCGGCGTGAACGCGCTCGACTTTAGTCGCTTGCAGGATCAGCTCCGGCAGTTGCTCGCGGTGACGATCGTGGTAGCGCACGATGATATGGTCGATGATTTCTGCCAGCGGGGCGCTACGCCAGTCTTTCTCAATCGGTTGTTCAGCAAGCTTTGCCAGCTCAGCTTCAATGACCTCAACATCCAGTTCTTTACGTGCCGCCGCACGCGCCAGCGTTTGCTTACCGCCGCAGCAGTAATCCATATCATATTTACGAAACAGAGCCGAAGCGCGAGGGATAGAGAGCGCCAGTTCACCTAAAGGTTGGTCGCGATAAGCCATAGCTGATACCTCATTCTTAATAAGATAAGATGTATTTTAAATGCATCTTTAAGGCAAATGCTATAACCCTTACGTAGCAGAGGCTTATTTAACTCACTGCCAGTATGTCAACTTTCTGAGACAGATTCAGTTAAAGGCTTTTCCGGTTTTGCTCTGACTGCAATGACCACGCCAACCACTAACAGCGCGATACCGCTCAGCGTCATCAGCGGCGGCATTTGCTGGCGTATCAAAAAGGTGTACAGCAAACCTGCCAGTGTTTCGAAAACGATCAGCGGCCCGAGAATCACTGTCGGTAATCGCTGGCTGGCGACGTTCCAGCAGAGTGCGCCAACCCATGAGCAAAGCACGGCTATCGCAACCATCAGACTAATAAACACCAGCGGACGGGGGCCAAAAGGTAAGGAGAAGTCCGGCGTTTGTATATTCAGCCAGTAACAGGCGACGAGATAGCCGATGAGAGAAACCGGCAGCGTGACCAGCGCCTGCGCCGTCGCCCACATCATCGGATGTTTGTCGGGATTTTCCCGCAGCCAGCGGGCGTTGCGCAGGGCATACCATGCCCAGCAGACCACGGAAACTAACGCTAGCACGATGCCAGAGGTATAACGTGCCCAGTCAAAATCGGGGAGTCCGTGGTTTAACTCAGCAATATTCACACACGCCAGGCCGATGCCAATACAAATCAGTGCCGGGGCGAGTTTTCCCCACGCGAGTTTGCCGTCGCGCTGGCTATAAAGCAGATTGGCAAAGACAGGAATGACCACCGGCAGGGTGCCAATAATCATCGTAGAAACAGGCGCGCCAGTACGTTGAATGGCACTGGCAAGGCAGAAGTAATAGATGAGGTTGCCCATCATAGTGAGCATCAAGGCGGTAAGCCAGTCGCGACGCGCCAACTGACGCAGACGCACGCGTCCCAGCCAGGCAATGGGTAGCGCAATTAACCCTAACGCCAGATAACGCCCCATCGACTGCAACATCGCCGGGTATTCCGGCACGATCAACGGCCCGACAAAAATAAGCCCCCACATCAACCCTGCTAACAGGGCGTACAGCACGCCGCTAATCATTACTGGCATCCATTGGTCTGTCAGAAGAAACGTTCAGGAAGCAGACATGATTGCTCCCGGCATCCCGTCATTATCAGAGAGGATGCGGGAGGATGCCACTTTAATTAACTATTTATTAACATTAAAAAGATGGCTTACGCTTTCGGCTAACGTTGTCGTTGGGCGGCCAATCAATTTGCTCAGCGTTTTGCTGTCATCAAACAGACCGCCTTTCGATGCGCCAACGTCAGAATCCGCCAGCATATCCGCCAGTCCGTCAGGCAGGCCAACGCTTTTCAGCGCCGCAGCGAAATCGGTTTCGCTCAGATTTTGATAGGTAACCTGTTTGCCGCTCTGTTTGGTCAGCTCTGCCGCTAACTGTGTCAACGTCCAGGCACTATCGCCCGCCAGCTCGTAAACCTTGCCTTCGTGACCGGCTTCGCTAATCACGCGTGCCGCAGCTGCCGCATAATCTGCCCGCGTTGCCGAGGCAATTTTGCCATCGCCCGCGGCACCGATAAATACGCCGTGCTCCAGTGCTGCCGGGGCGCTGGCGAGATAGTTTTCGGTGTACCAGCCGTTGCGCAGCAGGGTGTAAACGATGCCAGAATCAGCCAACATTTTCTCCGTCTCGATGTGCTCATCGGCGAGGCCGAGCGGAGATTTATCCGCGTGAAGCAGACTGGTATAAGCGATAAATTTCACGCCAGCCGTCTTTGCGGCATTAATAACATTACGATGCTGCGGGGCACGTTGACCCACTTCGCTGGAAGAGATCAGCAGTAGTTTTTCCACTCCCTGAAGTGCAGATGTCAGTGCGGCTTCATCGCCGTAGTCAGCCTGACGCACGGTAATGCCTTGTGCTGCCAGGGCCTGGGCTTTTGCCGGATTACGAACGATAGCCACTATTTGTTGGCTGGCAGGAACCGTTTTCATCAAGGATTCAATAACATAGTGACCAAGTTGGCCAGTGGCACCAGTAATAGCGATCATGGGAAGTCTCCATCGTTTTGTCTTGTGTTTAAATACGCTAACACCTAAACTTACTTTTAGTAAGTACGTACAAAAAGGTAAGTATGAAATGAGTCAGGTTAGCCTGTCGCAACAACTGAAAGAGGGTAATCTCTTTGCGGAACAGTGCCCGTCGCGCGAGGTGTTGAAACACGTCACCAGCCGTTGGGGGGTATTGATTCTGGTGGCGCTACGCGAAGGTACTCATCGCTTTAGCGACCTGCGGCGCAAAATCGGTGGGGTGAGTGAAAAGATGCTTGCGCAGTCGTTACAGGCGTTAGAACAGGATGGTTTTCTTAACCGTATCGCGTATCCGGTGGTGCCGCCGCATGTGGAATACAGCCTCACGCCGCTGGGCGAGCAGGTGAGCGAAAAGGTTGCTGCACTGGCGGACTGGATTGAGTTGAATTTGCCCGAGGTGTTGGCGGTGCGGGATGAACGTGCGGCATAACTGCCGGATGCGCTGAGCTTATCTGGTCTACGGTGCATGGCTTGTAGGGCGGATAAGATGCGCCAGCATCGCATCCGACAAAAGTGCCGGATGCGGTTGATGATTTATAGGCCGAAAAAGAAGTGTTTTACTTACTCAAATCCACCTGATAAATCGCAAACCCGATATCATCGGTCGCGACTTTATTCATCGGATATTGCCCTTTCTCTTTAATAAACGCTGCGGCTTTATCTGACGGGGAAGTTTCGAAACGGATATCCAGTTTCTTATCGCCGGCTATCGGTGCTAAACGCCAGTTGTTATCTGCCGCCGGGTGAATTTCCCCCGCACGTTTCGACTCATCAGCAATCCACGCTGCCAGCACCGAGCGGTTCTCATCCGGTGAAGCAAAAGCGATATGGCTGTCGCCCGTACCGGCAAATTTGCCGCCGTAAGCGCGATAGTTATTGGTGGCAACGAGGAACATGGCGTTCGGATCAATCGGCTTGCCGTTAAAGGTCAGGTTCTTAATCCTTTCCGCATTGGCATTAACCATCTGGCACTCGCCGTCATAACGGGCAGGCTGGGTAACATCAATCTGATAATTCACACCATCAATCACATCAAAGTTATAGGTGCGGAAACCATCCCAGTTGATGAGTGACTGTGGTTTCGTGTTGTCAGGATCAATCTGGTTAAACTGTCCGGCGGAGCACTCCAGCCACTCTTTCACCTCTTTACCGCTGGCTTTCACCACAATCAGCGTATTGGGGTAGAGATAAAGATCGGCGGCATTACGGAAGGTCAACTGGCCTTTTTCCACCTCCACATAGCTTGCCGGATCATTTTTGCGACCACCAACTTTAAACGGTGCAGCAGCTGAAAGCACCGGCAGTTTTGCCAGATCCGGATCGTCCTGAATGTAATGCTCGACATACGCTTTTTGCGCGTTGTTCACCACCTGCACGGTCGGATCGTCCTGCACCAGCGCCAGATAGCTATACATATTGTCGGCGGATTTACCGATTGGCTTGCTGACGAACTGGCGTGTGGCATCGTGATCGGCTTTGAGTGTTTCTACCAGCTTGCTGTCTTCCGCCGCGAGGGATTTTTTATTGGCGATGTCGTAAATCGGCCGTGCTTCCGCTTTCGCCTGCGTCACCTGCCATTTACCGCTGTTATTACTGAGTTGTAAGTCGACCACCCCAAGATGATCGCCCCACATGCCCGGCATTACCGCCGGAACACCATTCAGCGTGCCTTTCGCGATATCAGCCCCTTCGATACGATATCAGCCCCTTCGATATCAGCAAAATCTTTACCTGGGAAAACGGCGTGAGCATGGCCAAACATAATGGCGTTAACGCCAGGAATTTCACTGAGGTAATAAACTGAGTTTTCCGCCATCACTTTATACGGATCGGCAGATAGCCCGGAATGCGCCAGAACGACAACGACATCGGCACCTTTCTCGCGCATTTCAGGCACGTATTTGCGCACGGTTTCGGTAATATCATTCACCGTCACTTTTCCGGATAAATTAGCTTTATCCCAGCCCATGATTTGCGGCGGCACGACGCCAATATAGCCAATCTTCAGCGTCTGTTTTTTTCCGTCTTTATCGACCACTTCGGTATCTTTAATTAAATACGGTGTAAACATTGGCTGTTTGGTTCTGGCGTCAATGACGTTGGCATTTACATAAGGGAATTTCGCTCCCGCCAACGCATTTTTCAGGTAATCCAGACCGTAGTTAAATTCATGATTGCCGAGTGTACCGACCGTATAATCCAGCGTATTCAGCGCCTTATAAACCGGATGAACATCACCTGCTTTTAATCCTTTCGCCGATATGTAATCGGCCAGCGGACTCCCCTGAATCAAATCGCCGTTATCGACCAGTACGCTGTTTTTCACTTCATTGCGGGCATCGTTAATCAGGCTTGCCGTACGTACCAGTCCGAATTTTTCCGTGGCGGTGTCTTTGTAATAATCGAAATCCATCATGTTGCTATGCAGATCAGTGGTTTCCATGATACGTAGATCGACCGTCGCTGCATTCACACTGGCGGCAATCAGCGTGGCCAGGAGCGTTGCGCTAAACTTAATCATCAGGGACATCCTTTTATCATCGGGAATACGAAAGAAAAGGGAGAATAAACGCCTTACTTATAGAACAGTGAAGAATGCCACAATTTTACGCTTTGAAAATGATGACACTATCACAGTTGGCGCATTCATTAACGATAGGGTATAAGTAAAACAATAAGTTAACACCGCTCACAGAGACGAGGTGGAGAAATGTTAGATCAAGTATGCCAGCTTGCACGGAATGCAGGCGATGCCATTATGCAGGTCTACGACGGGACGAAACCGATGGACGTCGTCAGCAAAGCGGACAATTCTCCGGTAACGGCAGCGGATATTGCCGCTCACACCGTTATCATGGACGGTTTACGTACGCTGACACCGGAGATTCCGGTCCTTTCTGAAGAAGATCCTCCCGGTTGGGAAGTCCGTCAGCACTGGCAGCGTTACTGGCTGGTGGACCCGCTGGATGGCACTAAAGAGTTTATTAAACGTAATGGCGAATTCACCGTTAACATTGCGCTCATTGACCATGGCAAACCGATTTTAGGTGTGGTGTATGCGCCGGTAATGAACGTAATGTACAGCGCGGCAGAAGGCAAGGCCTGGAAAGAAGAGTGCGGTGTGCGCAAGCAGATTCAGGTCCGCGATGCGCGCCCGCCGCTGGTGGTTATCAGCCGTTCCCATGCAGATGCGGAGCTGAAAGAGTATCTGCAACAGCTTGGCGAACATCAGACCACGTCCATCGGCTCTTCGCTGAAATTCTGCCTGGTGGCGGAAGGGCAGGCGCAGCTGTACCCGCGCTTCGGACCAACGAATATTTGGGATACCGCCGCTGGTCATGCTGTGGCTGCAGCTGCCGGAGCGCACGTTCATGACTGGCAGGGTAAACCGCTGGATTACACTCCGCGCGAGTCGTTCCTGAATCCGGGATTCAGAGTGTCTATTTATTAATTAATTTATGCAGCAGGTCCATCACTTGCTGCACCTCTTCCTGTGTGAGCGCCCCGTCTTTGGCCCATTGCACGCGACCATCCTTATCCAGCACCACTACAGCGGAACTTTCTTCATCCAGCTGCCAGGCACCGCGCGCGACGCCATTGCTATCGACAATAAACTGCGACCAGGGATAAAGCTTTTTATTACTCTCCAGACTGCTGCGCACAAACATCCCTGAACCCGGAATCGCGTCGTCGGTGTTAACAATGGTGGTGGTCTGGTAGCGATCGTGCGGTAACTTCGCTGATTTTATCGCTTCAATCAGCGTCGCGTTTTTCTCTTTTGCAGAGGTGCGACCAGCAATATGTTGCAGTACTCGCACTTTTCCCACTAACTGTGCGCTGTTCCAGGTTTTGTAGCTAAACTGATCTTTATCAAGCACCAACTCGCCTCGATCGGTAATGCCAATCGGCGGCACTCGCTGACCGGTTTCGAACTGATGTGCGGAAGCCATCATCGGCAACAGCAGGCAGGTGAGTGCCAGAATCTTGCTTAGGGTCATGGTGTTTCCTTCTTATGATATGCAGGTGATCCGACCACTTGGGTCTGAGTTTTAATCATATGTGCTATTTATCGAATTTCCCGCAAGTGTGATGCCAGTTTGCGGTCAAGCGCACAAATCATATGAAAAATGAATGCTTATACTGAAGACCGCGCTTCGGTAAAAAGATAATTCTGAATAATTGTAACCTTTAGGTAAAAAAAGTTATACGCGGTGGAAACATTGCCCGGATAGTCTATAGTCACTAAGCATTAAAATTTGCGCCTCATAATAGTTGGGCCGATTGTGGCACCGCACAGGCGTAATACTCAGCAGGAGATAACAATGAAAATTTTCCAACGGTACAACCCACTTCAGGTGGCGAAGTACGTAAAGATCCTGTTCCGTGGACGGTTATACATCAAGGACGTTGGCGCTTTTGAATTTGATAAGGGTAAGATTCTTATCCCAAAAGTGAAGGATAAGCTGCATTTGTCAGTGATGTCCGAAGTTAACCGTCAGGTTATGCGTCTGCAAACAGAGATGGCTTAACCAAAGTGCTATGCAGTAATAAGACGGCTCCTGATTCAGGAGCCGTTGATGTTTCTGGGGGTTACGCGACGCTTTCTTCTTTATCTTTAGCGTCAGGCAGTTTTGGCGAAAGGGCGGTGGCCTTGCTGTCGATCCGGGTCACCAGCAGCTGGTCGATGCGGTAGTTATCGATATCCACCACTTCAAATTTGTAGCCGGCGAATTTCACCGAATCGGTGCGTTTCGGGATCTTACGCAGCATAAACATCATAAAGCCGCCGATGGTTTCGTAGTTGCCCGACTGCGGGAACTCGTCAATATCCAGCACGCGCATGACGTCGTCAATTGGGGTGCCGCCGTCAATCAGCCATGAGTTCTCATCACGGGCGACAATCTGCTCTTCCAGCCCCTGGCCGACCAGATCGCCCATCAGCGTGGTCATCACGTCGTTGAGGGTGATGATCCCCACTACCAGCGCGTACTCGTTCATGATCACCGCGAAGTCTTCACCTGCGGTTTTAAAACTTTCCAACGCCTCTGAAAGGGTTAACGTATCCGGCACAATCAGCGTGTTGCGAATTTGTACGCCGCTGTTCAGTGCCAGGCTTTGGTTAGCCAGCACGCGGTTCAGCAGGTCTTTAGAATCGACATAACCGATGATGTGGTCAATATCTTCATTACAGACGAGGAACTTAGAGTGCGGATGTTCCGCCACTTTATTCTTCAGACTTTGCTCATCTTCGTGGAGATCAAACCAAATCACGTTTTCACGCGGTGTCATTGACGACGGAACGGTACGGGATTCCAGCTCAAAGACGTTTTCAATCAGCTCGTGTTCCTGTTTACGTAACACGCCCGCCAGCGCACCGGCTTCCACTACCGCGTAGATGTCATCAGAAGTGATGTCATCTTTACGTACCATTGGCAGTTTGAAAATACGGAAGATTATGTTCGCCAGTCCGTTGAAGAACCACACCAGCGGGGTGCAAACGTACAGGCAGAAGCGCATCGGGTTGATGATACGCAAAGCGACAGCTTCTGGCGCAATCATACCGATGCGTTTCGGGGTTAAATCCGCAAACAGGATAAACATGCCAGTCACTAACGAGAAAGAGAGAATAAAGCTCAGTTGCTCAGAGAGCTCTGCCGACATATAGCGGGAGAACAGGCTGTGAAAAGCTGGAGAAAATGCCGCATCACCGACGATACCGCCGAGAATCGCCACTGCGTTCAGACCGATTTGGACCACGGTAAAGAACATGCCGGGATTTTCCTGCATATTCAGAACGCGTTGGGCATTTATATTGCCTTCATCAGCCAGCAGTTTAAGTTTGATTTTGCGTGAGGCGGCAAGCGAGATCTCGGACATCGAGAAGAACGCACTTACAGCGATCAAGCAGAGTATGACTAAAATACTGTTTAACATATCTTATCCGACCTTTCAGGCCAGATCCTCGGAAGGGGAAGTTGATTAATTTGTGTGAAATACACATTGAAAGCCGATTCGAAGAAAGTGAACCGGCATTTTCAGTGGCTAGTATAGCGTAAGGTACTGTAAAGTCGCCAGAGGGTTAAAATTCAGACTGCTGATAAATGCAATACTGCCTGATGCGCTATGCCAATCAGGCCTACGCAGTCCTTGCAATATATTGAATTTGGACGATTTTGTAGGCCTGGTAAGGCGTTTACGCCGCATCTGGCATAAATAAAGCGCACTTTATCAACAATCTACATTTGTACCCGTAACGCTATGCTTCCGGTGGCAGACAGACGCCAATTCCGCCAATTCCACAGTAACCATACGGGTTTTTATGCAGATATTGCTGGTGGTCATCTTCGGCATAATAAAACGGTGTGGCGTTAGCGATTTCCGTGGTGATGTGACGATCATCATCGGCGGCAAGCATCGCCGCCTGAAAACGTTCCAGACTGGCGCGAGCTGCGGCATCCTGTTCTGGGGTCAGCGGATAAATCGCTGAACGATACTGCGTGCCGTGGTCATTGCCCTGACGCATTCCCTGGGCGGGATCGTGATTCTCCCAAAATACCTGTAGCAACTGCTCATAGCTGATGACGGAAGGATCGTAAACAATGCGTACCGCTTCGGCATGACCCGTATCACCGGAGCACACTTCCCGATAAGTCGGATTTGGCGTATAGCCTCCGGTATAGCCTGCGGCGGTGCTGTAAACGCCGGGTAACTGCCAGAACAGACGCTCCACACCCCAGAAACAACCCATCGCAAAAATGGCAATCTCCATTCCGTCAGGTACATTGGTCATTGAGTGACCGTTGACCGCATGCAGCGTGGCTACGGGCATCGGGGTGTTACGTCCAGGCAGGGCATCGGCGGGGGAAACCAGATGCTTTTTATCAAATAAACTCATGGTGTCGCTCTCCCGAAAATCGGTCATTGGGGTTAAGGTTGTAACAAGAGGCGTATTTGCACACAATAACCACCGTGAATAGGTCTAAAGTAAAACATAAGAAATATTTGGGGTTTAGTCTGCTTTTTAATCCATATTACTGGATTTTTGTTAAGCCGTTTAACGGCGTTCCAGGGGCAGGAAAAAAGGATATTCAGGAGAAAATGTGCGCTATATCCGACAGTTATGCTGTGTAAGCTTACTCTGCTTAAGCGGATCTGCCGTCGCCGCGAACGTCCGTCTACAGGTCGAGGGGTTATCGGGACAGCTGGAAAAGAACGTTCGTGCGCAGCTTTCTACGATTGAAAGTGATGAAGTGACGCCAGACCGTCGCTTTCGCGCACGCGTCGATGATGCCATCCGCGAAGGTCTGAAAGCGCTGGGTTATTACCAGCCGACCATTGAATTTGATCTCCGTCCACCGCCAAAGAAAGGGCGGCAGGTATTGATCGCCAAAGTCACGCCAGGCGTGCCGGTGTTAATTGGCGGCACCGATGTGGTATTGCGCGGCGGCGCGCGGACCGATAAAGACTATTTGAAATTGCTCGATACTCGCCCGGCTATTGGCACGGTGCTGAACCAGGGCGATTATGAAAATTTCAAAAAGTCCTTAACCAGCATTGCGTTGCGTAAAGGTTATTTCGATAGCGAATTTACCAAAGCGCAGCTGGGCATTGCGCTCGGCCTGCATAAAGCCTTCTGGGATATTGATTATAACAGTGGCGAACGTTACCGCTTTGGGCATGTGACCTTTGAAGGATCACAAATCCGCGATGAATACCTGCAAAATCTGGTGCCGTTTAAAGAGGGCGATGAGTACGAATCGAAAGATCTGGCGGAACTGAACCGCCGACTTTCTGCTACCGGCTGGTTTAACTCGGTGGTGGTGGCTCCACAATTTGATAAAGCGCGCGAAACGAAAGTATTACCATTGACGGGCGTGGTTTCGCCGCGAACAGAAAACACCATCGAAACCGGGGTCGGTTACTCTACGGACGTGGGACCGCGCGTGAAAGCGACGTGGAAAAAACCGTGGATGAACTCATACGGTCACAGTCTGACCACCAGTACCAGTATTTCCGCGCCGGAACAGATCCTCGACTTCAGCTATAAAATGCCGCTGCTGAAGAATCCACTGGAACAATATTATTTGGTGCAGGGCGGTTTTAAGCGCACTGACCTGAACGATACCGAATCTGACTCCACTACGCTGGTGGCTTCTCGCTACTGGGATCTCTCCAGCGGCTGGCAGCGTGCCATTAACCTGCGCTGGAGTCTCGACCACTTTACCCAGGGTGAAATTACCAACACCACGATGCTGTTTTATCCTGGGGTGATGATTAGCCGCACGCGTTCTCGTGGTGGCCTGATGCCAACCTGGGGCGACTCGCAACGCTACTCTATCGACTACTCCAACACTGCCTGGGGCTCAGATGTCGATTTCTCCGTTTTCCAGGCACAAAACGTCTGGATCCGCACACTGTACGATCGCCATCGTTTTGTGACACGCGGCACGCTGGGCTGGATTGAAACCGGTGATTTCGACAAAGTACCGCCGGATCTGCGTTTTTTCGCCGGGGGCGACCGCAGTATTCGTGGCTACAAATACAAATCTATCGCTCCGAAATACGCCAACGGTGACCTGAAAGGGGCCTCGAAGTTGATAACCGGATCGCTGGAGTACCAGTACAACGTGACCGGAAAATGGTGGGGCGCGGTGTTTGTCGATAGTGGCGAAGCGGTAAGCGATATTCGCCGCAGCGACTTTAAAACCGGTACCGGGGTCGGCGTACGCTGGGAATCGCCGGTCGGGCCAATCAAACTCGATTTTGCCGTACCGGTCGCGGATAAAGACGAACACGGGTTACAGTTTTACATCGGTCTGGGGCCAGAATTATGAGTTTATGGAAAAAAATCAGCCTCGGCGTGGTTATCGTTATCTTACTGTTGCTGGGATCGGTGGCGTTTCTGGTGGGCACCACCAGCGGCCTGCATCTGGTATTTAAAGCGGCGGATCGCTGGGTGCCAGGACTGGATGTTGGCAAGGTCACCGGCGGCTGGCGCGATCTCACCTTGTCTGACGTTCGTTATGAGCAGCCAGGCGTGGCGGTAAAAGCAGGCAATCTGCATCTGGCGGTCGGGCTTGAGTGCCTGTGGAACAGCAGTGTTTGTATTAATGATCTGGCGCTGAAAGACATCCAGGTCAATATCGACAGCAAAAAAATGCCCCCTTCTGAACAGGTTGAAGAAGAGGAAGATAGCGGTCCGCTGGATCTCTCCACGCCGTATCCCATCACCCTAACACGGGTGGCACTGGACAACGTCAACATCAAGATTGATGACACCACGGTATCGGTGATGAACTTTACCTCCGGCCTGAACTGGCAGGAGAAAACCCTGACCCTGAAACCGACGTCGCTGAAAGGCCTGCTGATTGCTCTGCCGAAAGTGGCGGAAGTGGCGCAGGAAGAAGTGGTCGAACCGAAAATTGAAAATCCGCAGCCGGAGGAAAAGCCGCTCGGCGAAACGCTGAAAGATCTCTTTTCTCGCCCGGTATTGCCGGAAATGACCGACGTGCATTTGCCGCTTAACCTGAACATTGAAGAGTTTAAGGGCGAGCAGTTGCGCGTGACGGGCGACACGGACATCACCGTGAGCACCATGCTGCTGAAAGTGAGCAGCATTGACGGCAATACTAAACTGGACGCCCTGGATATCGATTCCAGTCAAGGGATCGTCAACGCCAGCGGCACGGCGCAGCTGTCAGACAACTGGCCGGTGGACATCACTCTCAATAGTACACTGAACGTGGAGCCGTTGAAAGGTGAAAAGGTGAAGCTGAAAGTGGGCGGCGCGCTGCGCGAACAGCTGGAGATTGGCGTTAATCTTTCCGGTCCGGTGGATATGGATTTACGCGCCCAGACGCGACTGGCGGAAGCCGGATTGCCGCTCAACGTGGAAGTGAACAGCAAACAGATTTACTGGCCGTTCACTGGTGAGAAGCAGTATCAGGCGGATGATCTGAAACTGAAACTTACCGGCAAAATGACCGATTACACGCTCTCTATGCGTACGGCAGTGAAGGGACTGGAGATCCCGCCAGCCACCATTACCCTTGATGCCAAAGGTAATGAACAGCAGGTCAATCTCGACAAACTCACCGTCGCGGCGCTGGAAGGGAAAACTGAACTCAAGGCGTTGCTCGACTGGCAGCAGGCCATTAGTTGGCGCGGTGAGCTAACGCTTAACGGCATTAACACCGCCAAAGAGATCCCAGAGTGGCCGTCGAAACTCAATGGCTTGATTAAAACCCGCGGTAGCCTGTACGGCGGCACCTGGCAGATGGAGGTGCCAGAACTGAAGCTGACCGGTAACGTCAAACAGGACAAAGTGAACGTTGACGGCACGCTGAAAGGCAACAGTTATATGCAGTGGATGATCCCAGGGCTTCATCTGGAACTGGGGCCAAACAGTGCCGAAGTGAAAGGCGAGCTGGGGGTAAAAGATCTCAATCTTGATGCCACCATCAACGCGCCGGGGCTGGATAACGCGCTGCCGGGGCTTGGCGGTACAGCGAAAGGGCTGGTGAAAGTACGCGGCACGGTGGAAGCGCCACAACTACTGGCAGATATCACCGCGCGCGGCCTGCGCTGGCAGGAACTTTCCGTGGCGCAGGTTCGCGTGGAAGGCGACATTAAATCCACCGATCAGATCGCCGGGAAACTCGACGTACGCGTTGAGCAAATTTCGCAGCCGGATGTAAATATCAACCTCGTCACCCTGAATGCCAAAGGCAGCGAAAAACAGCACGAGTTACAGTTGCGGATTCAGGGCGAGCCTGTCTCCGGGCAGCTTAATCTGGCAGGAAGTTTTGATCGCAAAGAAGAACGCTGGAAGGGAACTCTTAGCAATACCCGCTTCCAGACGCCGGTCGGCCCGTGGTCGCTGACCCGCGATATTGCGCTGGATTACCGCAATAAGGAGCAAAAAATCAGCATCGGGCCACACTGCTGGCTTAACCCGAATGCGGAACTGTGCGTGCCGCAAACTATCGATGCGGGTGCCGAAGGGCGTGCGGTGGTGAATCTCAACCGCTTCGACCTGGCCATGCTGAAACCATTTATGCCAGAAACCACTCAGGCCAGCGGTATCTTCACGGGTAAAGCGGACGTTGCCTGGGACACCACCAAAGAGGGGCTGCCGCAGGGCAGTATCACCCTTTCGGGGCGTAACGTGCAGGTAACGCAAACCGTCAACGATGCGGCGCTGCCCGTGGCGTTTCAGACACTGAATCTGACGGCGGAATTGCGTAACAACCGTGCCGAATTGGGCTGGACCATCCGCCTGACCAATAACGGCCAGTTTGATGGACAGGTGCAGGTGACCGATCCGCAAGGCCGCCGTAATCTTGGTGGCAACGTCAATATCCGTAACTTCAACCTTGCGATGATAAACCCCATCTTTACCCGTGGGGAAAAAGCAGCGGGGATGGTGAGTGCCAACTTGCGTCTGGGTGGTGATGTGCAAAGCCCGCAGTTGTTTGGTCAGCTTCAGGTTACGGGTGTGGATATCGACGGCAACTTTATGCCGTTTGATATGCAACCGAGCCAGCTTGCGGTCAACTTTAATGGTATGCGCTCGACGCTTGCCGGTACAGTACGGACCCAGCAGGGTGAAATCTACCTGAACGGTGATGCCGACTGGAGCCAAATTGAAAACTGGCGGGCGCGGGTAACGGCGAAAGGCAGTAAAGTGCGGATCACCGTGCCGCCGATGGTACGAATGGATGTATCGCCAGATGTTGTCTTCGAGGCTACACCAAACCTGTTTACCCTCGATGGTCGCGTGGATGTCCCGTGGGCGCGCATCGTGGTGCACGATCTGCCGGAAAGCGCAGTAGGCGTCTCCAGCGATGTGGTGATGCTTAACGATAACCTGCAACCGGAAGAGCCGAAAACGGCGTCGATTCCGATTAACAGTAACCTGATTGTCCACGTTGGCAACAATGTGCGCATTGACGCCTTTGGCCTGAAAGCGCGGCTGACGGGCGATCTTAACGTCGTTCAGGACAAACAAGGGCTGGGCCTGAACGGGCAGATCAACATCCCTGAAGGGCGCTTCCATGCCTATGGTCAGGATCTGATTGTGCGTAAAGGTGAGTTACTGTTCTCTGGTCCGCCGGATCAACCGTATCTTAATATTGAAGCTATTCGTAACCCGGATGCTACAGAAGACGACGTAATCGCCGGAGTTCGCGTCACTGGTCTGGCGGACGAACCGAAAGCGGAGATCTTCTCTGACCCGGCGATGTCGCAACAAGCTGCATTGTCTTATTTGCTACGTGGACAAGGGCTGGAGAGCGATCAGAGCGACAGTGCGGCAATGACCTCGATGCTGATTGGTCTGGGGGTTGCGCAAAGTGGCCAGATTGTGGGTAAAATCGGCGAGACGTTTGGCGTAAGCAATTTAGCGCTCGACACCCAGGGAGTAGGCGACTCCTCCCAGGTAGTGGTCAGCGGCTATGTATTGCCAGGTCTGCAAGTGAAATACGGCGTGGGTATATTTGACTCTATAGCAACACTCACGTTACGTTATCGCCTGATGCCTAAGCTATATCTGGAAGCCGTGTCTGGTGTAGACCAGGCACTGGATTTGCTCTATCAGTTCGAGTTTTAGCAATGCGAATATTTGTCTACGGCAGTTTACGCCACAAACAAGGCAACAGTCACTGGATGACCAATGCCCAGTTACTGGGCGATTTCAGTATCGATAACTACCAGTTGTATAGCCTGGGCCACTATCCAGGCGCAGTTCCGGGGAACGGAACAGTACACGGTGAAGTTTATCGTATTGACAACGCCACGCTGGCCGAACTTGATGCCTTGCGCACCAGGGGCGGTGAATACGCGCGCCAGTTGATTCAGACGCCGTACGGGAGTGCATGGATGTACGTTTATCAACGACCCGTCGATGGATTAAAGCTAATTGAAAGCGGCGACTGGTTAGACAGGGATAAGTAATAATAAAAGCACGCCACCTTCGGGTGGCGTTGTTTTATGCGATGTATCTCGCGATTTTTTTTTGTAACTTTTCCATCTTTTGCTTTTCTCTCCGAGCCGCTTTCCATATCTGCAATCGCATAAAAAACTCTGCTGGCGTTCACAAATGTGCAGGGGTAAAACGGGGGCACGCTTTGAACGGTGAGTATGAGTGAGGTCGGCTAACTTCCAGCAAGTGGCTATGAACAGCAAAATGGTGGTCGGGTTTGCTTGTTCTTACCGTTCAAGCCTTGCAACCGCTGAGAATAATGATGGTGGAATAGAGAGTTTATTTATCGCGGGCATAAAAAAACCCTTACTAACCGAAGCCCGGCGTTCAGGGTTATTGCGCTAGAAGAACTTATTTATTCTTTGCGCGCTCGAAGGAAGCAACGATTTCAGCTTTAGCGGCTTCTGCGTTTTCCCAACCTTCAACTTTCACCCACTTGCCTTTTTCGAGGTCTTTGTAGTGCTCGAAGAAGTGAGCGATCTGCGCTTTCAGCAGCTCTGGCAGATCGTTAACGTCTTTAATGTGATCGTATTCTTTGCTCAGCTTTGTGTGCGGAACAGCAATCAGTTTCGCATCTTCACCGGCTTCGTCGGTCATTTTCAGAACGCCAACCGGACGGCAACGGATCACAGAACCCGGCTGCAGCGGGTACGGAGTCGGGACCAGTACGTCAACCGGGTCACCGTCCAGAGACAGGGTGTGGTTGATGTAACCGTAGTTGCACGGATAGAACATCGCGGTGGACATGAAGCGGTCAACGAACAGTGCGCCGCTCTCTTTGTCGATTTCGTATTTGATCGGATCTGCGTTAGCCGGGATCTCAATAACAACGTAGATGTCTTCCGGCAGATCTTTACCCGCAGGGACGTTGAGTAAGCTCATGTCTGTTTCCTTTAAAAATATGTGGCAAACAAGTGCCGAGTATTATAGCCAACTCGCGCCGAATGTCTTCGCTTGTTTTCGTCTTCATTTTCCTTTTTCGCCAATTTTAAGACGGTATACAGAGCAGGAAAATCCATAACCGTAGCCGCATTTTTCATAGTGAGATGAAAGCGATTACAAACTTGTGATTAACGTTTTATTTACTTCTTTGAAGTGTGATGTAACGCAATCCGTTACATAACGAATTGTCTATAGTTTTTTCGCGAACATCTTTTCACCAATAATAATTACCCCGACGAGGACAACCCTATGTGGAAACGCTTACTTGTAGTCTCTGCAGTCTCGGCAGCCATGTCGTCTATGGCGTTGGCCGCTCCATTAACCGTAGGATTTTCGCAGGTCGGATCGGAATCTGGCTGGCGCGCCGCAGAAACCAATGTGGCGAAAAGTGAGGCCGAAAAACGCGGAATTACGCTGAAAATTGCCGATGGTCAGCAAAAGCAGGAAAACCAGATTAAAGCGGTACGTTCCTTCGTCGCGCAAGGGGTGGATGCGATCTTTATCGCTCCGGTGGTTGCGACTGGTTGGGAACCGGTATTAAAAGAGGCGAAAGATGCCGAAATCCCGGTCTTCTTGCTCGATCGTTCTATTGATGTGAAAGACAAATCTCTCTATATGACCACCGTCACTGCCGACAACATTCTCGAAGGCAAGTTGATTGGTGACTGGCTGGTAAAAGAAGTGAATGGCAAACCATGCAACGTGGTGGAGCTGCAGGGCACTGTTGGGGCCAGCGTCGCCATTGACCGTAAGAAAGGCTTTGCCGAAGCCATTAAGAATGCGCCAAATATCAAAATTATCCGCTCGCAGTCAGGTGACTTCACCCGCAGTAAAGGCAAAGAAGTCATGGAGAGCTTTATCAAAGCGGAAAACAACGGCAAAAACATCTGCATGGTTTACGCCCATAACGACGACATGGTGATTGGTGCAATTCAGGCAATTAAAGAAGCGGGCCTGAAACCAGGCAAAGATATTCTGACAGGTTCTATCGACGGCGTACCGGATATCTACAAAGCGATGATTGATGGCGAAGCGAACGCCAGTGTTGAACTGACGCCGAATATGGCAGGTCCCGCCTTCGACGCGCTGGAGAAATACAAAAAAGACGGCACCATGCCTGAAAAGCTGACGCTGACCAAATCCACCCTTTATCTGCCTGATACCGCAAAAGAAGAGTTAGAGAAGAAGAAAAATATGGGGTATTGAGGGTTGCTATGCCTGATGCCGATTCGTAGGCCGGATAAGGCGCTCGCGCCGCATCCGGCGGTGGTGCGCTGAAGCCTGATGCGACGCTTACCGCGTCTTATCATGCCTACTGGGAGCACGCTTTACACCGGGGGAAACCATGACGACTAACCAACACCAGGAGATCCTCCGCACCGAAGGATTAAGTAAATTTTTCCCCGGCGTCAAAGCGTTAGACAACGTTGATTTCAGCCTGCGCCGCGGCGAAATCATGGCGCTGCTCGGTGAAAACGGGGCAGGAAAATCAACGCTAATCAAAGCATTAACTGGTGTATACCACGCCGATCGCGGCACCATCTGGCTGGAAGGCCAGGCTATCTCACCGAAAAATACCGCCCATGCACAACAACTCGGTATCGGCACCGTCTATCAGGAAGTAAACCTGCTACCCAATATGTCGGTCGCTGATAATCTATTTATAGGCCGCGAACCCAAACGCTTCGGCCTTCTACGCCGCAAAGAGATGGAAAAGCGCGCCACCGAACTGATGGCATCTTACGGTTTCTCCCTCGACGTGCGCGAACCGCTCAACCGCTTTTCAGTCGCGATGCAGCAAATCGTCGCTATTTGCCGGGCTATCGATCTCTCTGCCAAAGTGCTGATCCTCGATGAACCCACCGCCAGTCTCGACACCCAGGAAGTGGAGTTACTGTTTGACCTGATGCGTCAGTTGCGCGATCGCGGCGTCAGCCTGATTTTTGTCACTCACTTTCTCGATCAGGTCTATCAGGTCAGCGATCGGATCACCGTCTTACGCAACGGCAGTTTCGTAGGCTGTCGGGAAACGTGCGAGCTACCGCAGATCGAACTGGTAAAAATGATGCTGGGGCGCGAGCTGGATACCCACGCGCTACAGCGTGCCGGGCGAACATTGTTGAGCGACAAACCCGTTGCCGCGTTCAAAAATTACGGCAAAAAAGGAACGATCGCACCGTTTGATCTCGAAGTACGCCCCGGCGAGATCGTCGGTCTGGCTGGATTGCTGGGATCAGGACGTACCGAAACCGCCGAAGTGATCTTCGGTATCAAACCTGCTGACAGCGGCACGGCGTTGATCAAAGGCAAACCGCAAAACCTGCGATCGCCACATCAGGCTTCGGTACTGGGCATTGGCTTCTGCCCGGAAGACAGGAAAACCGATGGCATCATCGCTGCCGCCTCGGTGCGGGAAAATATCATCCTCGCTCTCCAGGCCCAGCGCGGCTGGCTACGTCCCATTTCCCGCAAAGAACAGCAAGAGATTGCCGAACGCTTTATCCGCCAGCTTGGCATTCGCACACCTTCAACTGAACAACCGATTGAATTTCTCTCTGGCGGCAATCAGCAAAAAGTGTTGCTTTCACGTTGGCTACTGACCCGACCGCAATTTCTGATCCTTGATGAGCCAACTCGCGGCATTGATGTTGGTGCCCACGCCGAGATCATCCGCCTGATTGAAACGCTATGCGCCGATGGTCTGGCGCTGCTGGTGATCTCCTCCGAACTGGAAGAACTGGTGGGCTATGCCGACCGGGTGATCATCATGCGCGATCGCAAACAGGTGGCGGAGATCCCGCTGGCAGAGCTTTCCGTTCCGGCGATCATGAACGCCATTGCGGCGTAAGGAGAACAGTGTGATGCCTCAATCTCTCCCGGACACTACGCCGCCGAAAAGGCGCTTTCGCTGGCCAACGGGAATGCCGCAGCTGGCGGCACTGTTGCTGGTGCTGCTGGTCGATAGCCTGGTGGCCCCGCATTTCTGGCAGGTGGTGCTCCAGGATGGGCGTTTATTCGGTAGCCCCATAGACATTCTTAACCGTGCGGCCCCCGTTGCGCTGTTGGCTATCGGAATGACGCTGGTGATCGCAACAGGTGGGATTGATCTCTCCGTGGGGGCGGTGATGGCTATCGCCGGAGCCACAACGGCTGCGATGACGGTCGCGGGATTCAGCCTGCCGATTGTTTTGTTAAGCGCCCTGGGCACTGGCATCCTGGCGGGATTGTGGAACGGCATACTGGTAGCGATCCTCAAAATTCAGCCGTTTGTTGCCACCCTGATCCTGATGGTCGCCGGGCGCGGCGTGGCGCAACTGATCACCTCCGGACAGATCGTCACGTTTAACTCGCCGGATCTCTCATGGTTTGGCAGTGGATCGCTGTTGTTCCTGCCAACGCCGGTCATTATCGCGGTGCTGACGCTTATCCTGTTCTGGCTGTTGACCCGCAAAACGGCGCTGGGGATGTTTATCGAAGCCGTTGGTATCAACATTCGGGCGGCAAAAAATGCCGGGGTAAACACGCGGATCATCGTCATGCTTACCTACGTGTTGAGCGGGCTGTGTGCGGCGATTGCGGGCATTATCGTGGCGGCGGATATTCGCGGTGCCGATGCCAATAACGCCGGGTTATGGCTGGAGCTGGACGCCATTCTCGCGGTGGTTATTGGCGGCGGATCGCTGATGGGCGGACGTTTTAACCTACTGCTTTCGGTGGTGGGGGCGCTGATTATTCAGGGGATGAACACCGGAATTTTGCTTTCGGGCTTTCCGCCAGAGATGAACCAGGTTGTAAAAGCGGTGGTGGTTCTTTGCGTGCTGATTGTCCAGTCGCAACGCTTTATCAGTCTGATTAAAGGAGTACGTAGCCGTGATAAAACGTAATTTGCCACTGATGATCACCATCGGCGTCTTTGTGTTGGGTTATCTTTACTGCCTGACCCAGTTTCCCGGTTTTGCTTCCACAAGAGTGATCTGCAATATCCTGACCGATAACGCCTTTCTTGGGATCATTGCCGTTGGCATGACCTTTGTGATCCTCTCCGGTGGGATCGATCTCTCCGTCGGTTCGGTGATCGCCTTTACTGGCGTGTTTCTGGCAAAAGTGATTGGCGATTTCGGCCTCTCGCCGCTACTGGCGTTTCCGCTAGTGCTGGTGATGGGCTGTGCCTTCGGCGCATTTATGGGGCTTTTGATCGACGCCCTGAAGATCCCGGCATTTATCATTACCCTGGCGGGGATGTTCTTTTTGCGCGGTGTCAGCTATCTCGTTTCGGAAGAGTCGATTCCGATAAACCATCCCATTTATGACACGCTCTCAAGCCTTGCGTGGAAAATCCCTGGCGGCGGTCGCTTAAGTGCGATGGGACTGCTGATGCTGGCGGTGGTGGTTATCGGCATATTCCTCGCGCATCGTACCCGTTTTGGTAATCAGGTATACGCCATTGGCGGCAACGCAACGTCGGCAAACCTGATGGGGATTTCTACCCGCAGCACCACTATTCGCATTTATATGCTCTCCACCGGACTGGCAACGCTGGCGGGGATTGTCTTCTCGATTTATACCCAGGCCGGATATGCGCTGGCGGGCGTAGGTGTGGAACTGGATGCTATCGCCTCAGTGGTAATTGGCGGTACGCTTTTGAGCGGTGGCGTTGGAACGGTATTAGGGACGCTTTTTGGCGTGGCGATTCAGGGGCTAATTCAGACTTATATCAACTTTGACGGTACGCTGAGTTCCTGGTGGACGAAAATCGCCATCGGCATTTTGCTGTTCATTTTTATTGCCTTACAGCGTGGATTAACGGTGCTGTGGGAGAATCGTCAGAGTTCGCCAGTGACAAGAGTCAATATTGCGCAGCGATAAAAACGCCTCTCCGTGTGGAGAGGCGCAGGAGATTACGCGTCCGGGAATTCACGGATAAAGCGTTCGACATCTTCAACCATATGGTCGTTGCCGACAAAGAACGAACGGCGCTGGTGCAGAGTTTCCGGGATGATATCCAGAATACGCTCTTTGCCATCGCTCGCTTTACCGCCCGCTTGTTCCGCCAGGAATGCCATCGGGTTGCACTCATACAGCAAACGCAGTTTGCCGTCCGGGTGGCTGGCGGTGCCTGGGTAGAGATAAATACCGCCTTTCAGCAGGTTACGGTGGAAATCCGCGACCAGTGAACCGATATAACGTGAGGTATACGGGCGGTTGGTGGATTTATCTTCTTCCTGGCAGAATTTAATGTACTTCTTCACCCCGTTCGGAAACTTAATGTAGTTTCCTTCGTTGATGGAGTAGGTTTTGCCTTTCTCCGGGAAGCGCATCCGTTCCTGGCACAGGCAGAAAACGCCCAGCGAAGGATCGTAAGTAAAGGCGTGAACACCGCATCCGGTGGTGTAAACCAGCATGGTAGAGGAGCCGTATACCACGTAACCTGCCGCAACCTGTTTGTTACCAGGCTGGAGGAAATCTTCTTCCGTTACCGGCGTGCCAACAGGCGTAACGCGGCGGTAGATGGAGAAAATGGTACCGACAGAGACGTTAACATCGATGTTGGACGAGCCATCCAGGGGGTCCATCAGCACCACGTATTTTGCGTGTTCACAGCCTTCAAAGACGACAATCTCATCTTCTTCTTCAGAGGCAATGCCCGCAACGATATCGCGTGCTTTCAGTGCGGCTTTCAGTTTTTCATTAGCGAACAAGTCGAGTTTCTGCTGAACCTCGCCCTGCACGTTCTCAGCACCGCTGGCACCCAGGATATCAACCAGTCCTGCTTTGTTGATATCGCGATGGATAATCTTGGCGCCCAGTTTTATTGCCGACAGCAAAGCAGTGAGCTCACCGGTAGCATGAGAAAACTCGTGCTGCTTTTCGACAATAAATTCACCTAACGTTTTCATAAAACTTTCCCTGCAATGTTTATGGAGTAAAGCGACCGCAACAATCTTAACAAATAATCTCAATGTTGCGCTCAGGTGAATCGCGCCAGCAAATTGCGGATTATCCTGAAATGCGTTTCTCACTTGCCCGACATATGCGTAAAATGAGCGGCAGATTAAAAAAGGATAGTGACGTATGCGCATTCATATTTTAGGAATTTGTGGCACATTTATGGGCGGTCTGGCGATGCTGGCGCGCCAGTTAGGCCATGAAGTAACGGGTTCGGACGCCAATGTGTATCCGCCGATGAGCACCTTACTTGAGAAGCAAGGCATTGAGCTGATTCAGGGTTACGATGCCAGCCAGCTCGATCCGCAGCCGGATCTGGTGATTATTGGCAACGCCATGACCCGTGGAAATCCGTGTGTGGAAGCGGTACTGGAAAAAAACATCCCTTATATGTCAGGTCCACAGTGGCTGCACGATTTTGTGCTGCGCGACCGCTGGGTGCTGGCCGTTGCCGGTACACACGGCAAAACTACCACCGCGGGAATGGCGACCTGGATTCTGGAACAGTGCGGTTACAAACCGGGATTTGTGATCGGCGGTGTGCCGGGGAACTTTGAGGTTTCGGCGCGTCTGGGCGAAAGCGACTTCTTTGTTATCGAAGCGGATGAGTATGACTGCGCCTTCTTCGACAAACGCTCTAAATTTGTCCATTACTGCCCGCGTACGCTGATCCTCAACAACCTTGAGTTCGATCACGCCGATATCTTTGACGACCTGAAAGCGATCCAGAAACAGTTCCACCATCTGGTGCGTATCGTTCCGGGGCAGGGCCGTATTATCTGGCCGGAAAATGACATCAACCTGAAACAGACCATGGCGATGGGCTGCTGGAGCGAGCAGGAGCTGGTGGGTGAGCAGGGTCACTGGCAGGCGAAAAAGCTGACCACCGATGCTTCCGAATGGGAAGTTTTGCTGGATGGCGAAAAAGTGGGCGAAGTGAAATGGTCGCTGGTAGGCGAACATAATATGCACAATGGCCTGATGGCGATTGCAGCGGCTCGCCATGTTGGTGTAGCGCCGGCAGATGCCGCTAACGCGCTGGGTTCGTTTATTAATGCTCGTCGCCGTCTGGAGTTGCGTGGTGAAGCGAATGGTGTGACGGTATATGACGATTTTGCCCATCACCCGACGGCGATTCTGGCAACGCTTGCGGCGCTGCGTGGCAAAGTTGGTGGTACGGCGCGCATTATTGCTGTGCTGGAACCGCGCTCGAATACCATGAAAATGGGGATCTGCAAAGACGATCTGGCACCTTCATTAGGTCGTGCCGATGAAGTCTTCCTGCTGCAACCGGCGCATATTCCGTGGCAGGTGGCAGAAGTGGCAGAAGCCTGCGTTCAGCCTGCACACTGGAGTGGCGATGTGGATACGCTGGCAGATATGGTGGTGAAAACCGCTCAGCCTGGCGACCATATTCTGGTGATGAGCAACGGCGGTTTTGGTGGGATCCATCAGAAACTGCTGGATGGTCTGGCGAAGAAGGCGGAAGCTGCGCAGTAATTCGGCCTCAGCCTGATATAGTGTGCGTAGGCCGGATAAGGCATTCACGCCGCATCCGGCATTTGAGCATAGTGCCTGATGCGACGCTTGATGCGTCTTATCAGGCCTACAGGTGCACCGCATCCGGCAAACCATACTCACATCAACAACGAAAATTACCCTTCATTCTCCGCCAGTTCGCGCAGATACTGGAAAATCTGGCGTGCGGATTTCGGCGGCTTATTCCCTTCTTTCTCTTTCTTCGCGTTGCGGATCAGTGTACGCAGTTGCTGACGATCGGCATCGGGCCACAGATTCAATACTTCAGCGATGGCGTCATCACCTTGATCGATCAGACGATCGCGCAGGTTTTCCAGTTTATGGAACAGCACCACCTGCTGGTTGTGACGGTTTTTCAGCTTATCCAGCGCCTGACGAATAGGCTCTACGTCGCGCTGGCGCAGCATCTTACCGATGAGCTGCAACTGGCGGCGGCGACCTTCCATCTTAATACGCTGGGCGAGCTCAATAGCCGCGCGCAGATCCGCATCTAACGGGATCTTATCCAGCGCGTTTTTCCCCAGATCAACAATTTCCGCGCCAAGGCGTTTTAGCTCCTCGGCATCACGTTTAATTTCACTTTTACTGACCCAGATAATTTCATCGTCTTCGTCTTCGATGTCATCACCGGGAACGTCGTCGAGCCAGTCTTCGGGCTGCTTAGTCATCTCAGGCTCCTTAAAAAAAAGAGGCTAATGTTACCAGTTAAGATGCGCACTGAAAAACGGTTCTCTGTTAGACTTCAGAGAAACTCTCTACATTATGGCACTTGCAATGAAAGTAATCTCTCAAGTTGAAGCGCAGCGCAAGATTCTGGAAGAAGCAGTTTCCACTGCGCTGGAGTTGGCCTCAGGCAAATCGGACGGTGCGGAAGTTGCCGTCAGCAAGACCACCGGCATTAGCGTAAGCACGCGTTATGGTGAAGTGGAGAATGTTGAATTCAATAGCGATGGCGCGCTGGGGATCACTGTTTATCACCAGAACCGCAAAGGTAGCGCATCATCCACCGATTTAAGCCCGCAGGCCATTGCCCGTACTGTACAGGCGGCGCTGGATATTGCCCGTTATACCTCGCCAGATCCCTGTGCCGGCCTGGCAGACAAAGAACTGCTGGCCTTTGACGCACCAGATCTCGACTTGTTCCACCCTGCTGAAGTTTCCCCGGATGATGCCATTGAACTGGCGGCCCGCGCAGAACAGGCGGCATTGCAGGCGGACAAACGCATTACCAATACCGAAGGCGGCAGTTTTAACAGCCACTACGGTGTCAAAGTTTTTGGCAACAGCCACGGCATGTTGCAGGGTTACTGCTCTACGCGTCATTCACTCTCCAGCTGTGTAATTGCCGAAGAAAATGGCGATATGGAGCGTGATTACGCCTACACCATTGGTCGTGCGATGAGCGATCTGCAAACGCCAGAGTGGGTTGGGGCCGACTGTGCTCGCCGTACTTTATCGCGCCTGTCACCGCGTAAACTCTCCACCATGAAAGCGCCAGTCATTTTTGCCAATGAAGTGGCAACCGGGCTTTTTGGCCATCTGGTGGGGGCGATAGCGGGTGGCTCGGTTTACCGTAAATCTACCTTTCTGCTGGATTCGCTGGGTAAACAAATTCTGCCGGACTGGCTGACCATTGAAGAGCATCCGCATCTGCTGAAAGGGCTGGCGTCGACGCCATTCGACAGCGAAGGTGTGCGCACCGAGCGTCGCGATATTATTAAAGATGGCATCCTGACTCAGTGGCTGCTGACCAGCTACTCGGCGCGGAAACTGGGGCTGAAAAGCACCGGACATGCGGGCGGTATTCACAACTGGCGGATTGCCGGACAAGGGCTAAGCTTCGAACAAATGCTCAAAGAGATGGGCACCGGGCTGGTGGTGACGGAGCTGATGGGCCAGGGCGTGAGTGCCATTACCGGTGATTATTCCCGTGGTGCAGCGGGCTTCTGGGTAGAGAATGGCGAAATTCAGTATCCCGTTAGTGAAATCACCATCGCAGGTAATTTAAAAGATATGTGGCGCAATATTGTCACCGTCGGTAACGATATTGAAACACGCAGTAATATACAGTGTGGTTCTGTGCTGTTGCCGGAGATGAAAATCGCCGGGCAGTAAAAAACTGGCGCGACCTGCCGCGCCAAATCTTCATAATAAAAAAGGAAGTGAGCAATGCGTAAAAGCCTGTTAGCTATTCTTGCAGTCTCCTCGTTGGTATTCAGTTCGGCGTCGTTTGCCGCTGATCTTGAAGACAATATGGAAACCCTCAACGACAATTTAAAAGTGGTCGAAAAAGCCGATAACGCGGCGCAAGTCAAAGACGCGTTAACGAAGATGCGCGCCGCAGCGCTGGATGCGCAAAAAGCGACGCCGCCGAAGCTTGAAGGCAAATCACCGGACAGCCCGGAAATGAAAGACTTCCGCCACGGTTTCGATATTCTGGTCGGTCAGATTGACGACGCGCTGAAGCTGGCAAATGAAGGTAAAGTAAAAGAAGCGCAGGCTGCCGCAGAGCAACTGAAAACGACCCGCAACGCCTATCACCAGAAGTATCGTTAATTCCTCATTTCCCTGTTGCCTGCACTCAGGTAACAGGGAACTTATCATCGCAAATGATGCACCACCTGATTGCTGCTGCCGCGCCAGATCAGGGAAGGGTCTTTTAAATCCTGCACAAATTTGCCGTCGACCAGCACGTTAATCAAATCAACAACCTGCATTTGCGCAGCGTTGAGTTCGTCGAGTTTATAGCCTGTCCACACCCAGATGTCTTTACCCGGACACTCGGCGCGGATGCGTTGTACCAGTTTCAGAATATCCGGCACGTTTTGCGGATGCAGCGGATCGCCGCCGGAGAGGGAAATCCCCTGGCGTTTGATACGAGTGTCATTCAGATCGTTAATGATCTGGTCTTCCATTGCTTTGGTAAATGGCTGACCAGAATTTACCCGCCATGTGCTTTTGTTATAGCAACCGGGGCATTCATGAACACACCCGGAGACAAACAGGGTGCAGCGAGTGCCGGGGCCGTTGACGATGTCGACAGGATAGTACTGATGATAATTCATTATTTCGCCTGGCTTATCAGTCCGCGTGTAGGCTGCATCCGGTAATCAATGCCTGATGCGACGCTGTCGCGTCTTATCAGGCCTACACAGCCGTTGCCAAATGTAGGCCGGATAAGGCGTTTACGCCGCATCCGGCATTTGCTTAGCGCAGAGTGAAGATTAACCTATCTGCCCATTCCCCAAATGTTTAACGCGGCGCTTAACTTCTTCCTGCTTACCAGCGTTAAACGGACGTGCATCCGGGCTACCTAAATATCCGCACACGCGGCGAGTTACCGACACACGGGAGGCGTCATGGTTACCACATTTCGGGCAAGTAAAGCCTTTGCTGGTGCACTCGAACTCACCGGTAAAGCCACACTCGTAGCACTCATCAATCGGTGTATTGGTGCCGTAATACGGTACATGCTGATAGCTGTAATCCCAGACATCTTCCAGCGCTTTCAGGTTGTGCTGAATGTTTGGATACTCGCCGTAGCAAATGAAACCACCGTTCGCCAGCGGCGGGTAAGGCGCTTCAAAGTCGATCTTGTCGTACGGGTTAACCTTCTTCTCCACATCAAGGTGGAAACTGTTGGTGTAGTAACCTTTATCGGTCACGCCCGGCACCACGCCAAACTCAGCAGTATCGAGACGGCAGAAGCGGTCGCACAGGTTTTCACTCGGCGTGCTGTAGAGACTGAAACCATAACCCGTTTCTTCTTTCCACTGATCCACTGCCTGACGCAGACGTTCAACAATCGCGATACCTTTCGCGCGGAGCTGCTCGTTGTCGTAAACATGCTCGCCGCCGAACAGCGCGTTAATGGTTTCGTGGATGCCGATGTAACCCAGCGAAATAGACGCACGACCGTTTTTGAAGATTTCAGAAACATCATCGTCAGCATTCAGACGCACGCCACAAGCACCTTCCATATAAAGGATCGGGGCCACGCGCGCTTTCACGCCTTCCAGACGAGCGATACGGGTCATCAGCGCCTTACGTGCCAGCACCAGACGTTCATCCAGCAGCTTCCAGAAGGTGGCTTCATCGCCTTTTGCTTCCAGAGCAATACGCGGCAGGTTCAGGCTGATCACGCCGAGGTTGTTACGACCATCGTGGATCTGCTCGCCGTTTTCATTTTCCCACACGCCGAGGAAGCTGCGGCAGCCCATCGGGGTTTTAAACGAACCGGTGACTTTCACTACCTGATCGTAGTTCAGGATATCCGGATACATGCGCTTGCTTGCGCACTCCAGCGCCAGCTGTTTGATGTCGTAGTTCGGATCGCCTTTTTTATGGTTCAGACCATCGCGAATCGCAAACACCAGTTTCGGGAACACCGCAGTTTTACGGTTTTTACCGAGACCTGCGATACGGTTACGCAGGATAGATTCCTGAATCAGGCGCGATTCCCAGCTGGTGCCCAGACCAAAACCAAAAGTTACAAACGGCGTTTGACCGTTGGCGGTATGCAGGGTGTTTACTTCGTACTCCAGCGACTGGAAGGCATCGTAGCACTCTTTAATGGTACGAGAGTTAGCGTAGCCTTCTGCGTCCGGGATGCTCCACTCTTCTGCGGTCTTGCGATGTTTGTTGTAGCTGGCGGTGACAAACGGTGCCAGCACTTCATCGATACGGTTAATGGTGGTGCCGCCATAAATATGGCTGGCAACCTGAGCAATAATCTGCGCAGTTACCGCGGTTGCCGTTGAGATCGACTTCGGCGGTTCAATCTCGGCGTTCCCCATTTTAAAGCCCTGGGTCAGCATGCCTTTCAGGTCGATCAACATGCAGTTGAACATCGGGAAAAACGGTGAGTAATCGAGATCGTGATAGTGAATATCGCCACGCTCATGTGCCTGCACCACGTCACGCGGCAGCAGGTGCTGACGTGCATAGTGTTTAGCCACGATCCCGGCCAGCAGGTCGCGCTGGGTTGGAATCACCTTGCTGTCTTTGTTGGCGTTTTCGTTGAGTAACGAGGCGTTGGTCTGCTCGACCAGACCACGGATCTCCTGGTTCAGGCGACCGCGTTTTTCACGTTCAATGTCGCGATCGTGACGGTACTCGATGTAAGCGCGAGCCAGTTGTTTGTATGGACCCGACATCAGCTGGTTTTCAACTGCGGTCTGGATCTCGTTGATATCCACCTGGTTGCGGCCCTGCATCTGCTCGCTGACAACCGCGGCAACAGTGGCGCAATAATCGGCATCATCGACTTCCGCTGCTTTAGCTGCACGCAGAATCGCTTCTTTGATGCGCTCTGATTTAAACGGCACTTTGCAGCCGTCTCGTTTCATCACATGCGGTGTCATGATCGCTCCATATTTTTAAGAACAGGTTATCCACAGAAATTGGGAAAGGCGTTTTCCGGTTTTTTCGTTTCGTTTTCCGGTGCTTTCCGCAATCGCCATCCGCTTATCCACAACGCCGCACCTTTTTCGTGGGGAGCTGTAGTAGCAATTATAGTCGATTAATACAACATATTGGGTTGGGACGCATTTTAAAGTCTATATATAGTGCTTTGCATCAAGGATGTTTTAACTTTTTTTGATGTAGCTCAAAGTAAAAAGCAGAGCGTACGGATGACGGGCGCTACAGCGTTATGTAAATTTTTTAATGAATTTGCTGGTTGAAAAATCAACAAAAACAACATGCTGACAGACAAAACCCCGGAATGACCGGCATTACCGGGGCTTAGGGAAGATTTACTTCTGTAACCACCAGACAGCCTCAAAAGGCCGTAAATTCATGGCACAGGGTTGTGGTGAGGCTTCTTCGTAGTTATGCATCACAAGCTGCCAGTTGCCGCGCATTTGCCCTGGCTGCCAGGGTTGGATCTCACGGCTAAGGTTGGCAATGACCAGCAAGGTTTGCCCCTTCCATTCACGGCGATAGCACCACAATACAGGGCTGTTTGGCAGCAGATCCTGGTAATTGCCCCATGTCAGGATGGCTTCTTGCTTACGCAGTGCGATTAACTTTTGGTAGGTGTAAAACACCGAGGACTCATCGGCCAGCGCGGCTTCTACGTTGATTTGTTGATAGTTATCGCCCAGGCCAATCCACGGTTCGCCAGCCGTAAACCCGGCATTATCGCCGTTGCTCCATTGCATGGGCGTGCGGCTGTTGTCACGGGATTTACTGGCGAGGATTGCCAATAACTCGTCGGCATCACGACCATCGTTGCGCAGCTCGGCAAACATATTGAGGCTCTCCACGTCGCGATAGTCAGTAATGCGCGTGAAATGCGGGTTGGTCATGCCAATCTCTTCGCCCTGGTAGATATACGGCGTTCCCTGCATGCCATGCAGCACCATCGCCAGCATTTTTGCCGCAGGCACGCGGTATTCACCTTCATCACCAAAGCGAGAAATAATGCGCGGCTGATCGTGGTTACACCAGAACAAGGCATTCCATGCCACGTTGTGCATTCCTTGTTGCCAGTGGCGGAACAATGTTTTCAACGCCACAAAGTCAGGTTTAGCCAGCGTCCATTTTTCACCACCGGGATAATCGACCTTCAGGTGATGAAAATTAAAGGTCATCGACAATTCACTGCCTGTCAGTGCCGCGTATCGCTGGCAATGCTCAAGGCTGGTGGAGGACATTTCACCTACGGTCATTAACCCGCGTGGCGTAAACACATCGCGGTTCATCTCGTGCAAAAACTCGTGTGCTCGTGGCCCGTCGGTGTAGAAGCGACGCCCGTCGCCATCCAGGTCATCAGGGAAACGTGGGTCTTTGGAGATCAGATTCACCACATCCAGGCGCAACCCGTCGACCCCACGATCGGCCCAGAACTCACAGACTTTTTTCAGCTCTGCGCGTACCGCTGGATTCTCCCAGTTGAGATCCGCCTGCTCTGGTGCAAAGAGATGCAAATAGTACTGTTCGCTTTCCGCATGCCAGCGCCACGCACTACCGCCAAATTTTGAACGCCAGTTGTTCGGTGGCGTTTCTGGTTCGCCATCGCGCCAGATATAAAACTGGCGGTAAGGGCTTTCTTTGTTCAGCGCCTCGCGAAACCAGGCATGTTGGGTAGAGGTATGGTTAAACACCATATCGAGAATGATACGAATCCCGCGCGATTTTGCCTGCGTCACCAGTTCGTCAAAATCGTCCAGCGTGCCGTAAGTGGGATCAATCGCCGTATAGTTCGCTACGTCGTAACCGTTATCGACCTGGGGAGAGACATAAAAGGGGGTTAGCCAGATGGCATCAACGCCCAGTTTATGCAGATAGCCCAGGCGTTGGATAACGCCACGTAAATCGCCGGTGCCGCTACCCGTGGTGTCCTGAAAACTCTTTGGATAAATCTGGTAGATAACGCCGTTTTGCCACCAGTGGGGAAGATTAGTCATTACGTTATTCCTGCAAATGCGAGAGGGCGCAATTGCGCCCCGAAGAAAATTAAACAATGTCCAGCGTGCCCAGGCGGTATTTCCGCTGATAGATAAACGAGGTGAGTACAATCGGGATGATGATGGCGATAGCCATTGCCAGCGCAAACACCTGCCAGTAGCTCGGTTGAATCGAGAGAATTCCCGGCAGGCCGCCTACGCCGATGCCATTCGCCATAACGCCGTTCAGGCCGCATAGCAATCCTGCCAGACCAGAACCAATCATCGCGCACAGCATCGGGAAGCGATATTTCAGGTTGATGCCGTACATTGCAGGCTCAGTGACCCCAAGCCAGGCGGAGATAGCGGCAGGCACGGAGATCTCGCGTTCATTGTGCTTGCGGCTGGAAATGATAATGCCTATCACGGCGGAGCCCTGAGCGATATTCGACAGCGCAATCAGCGGCCACACTGGCGTGCCACCCATGCTTTGAATCATCTGCAAATCAATAGCAAGGGTGGTCTGGTGTACGCCGGTGATCACCAGCGGCGCGTACAGGAAGCCAAACAATGCCGCACCAATCGGAGCAAAGCTGCCGGTCATCAGGTGACGTACCGCAAAGGCAACGCCATCGCCAATCATGCGACCAAACGGACCAATCAGCGCATGGGCGAGGAACACCGCGAGGATCAGCGAACAGACGGGTACCACCACCAGATAGAGGTAATCCGGCACGATGCGTTTAAGGCGAGTTTCAATAACGCCCAGCGCCAGTCCGGCTAACAGTGCCGGGATCACCTGCGCCTGATAGCCTACTTTGGCGATGCTGAACATGCCAAAGTCCCACACTTCCGGCAGCTGCTGCCCGAGCAGATAAGCGTTCATCAGCTGTGGAGAAACCAGTGTCACGCCAAGCACGATACCGAGGATCGGCGTGCCGCCCATTTTTTTCACCGCTGACCAGCAAATCCCGACCGGCAGGTAGAAGAAGATCGCTTCACCGATCAACCACAGAAAATCGTAGATCGTTTGCAGGGAAGGGTACATTTGCGCCAGCGTTTGACCGTTGCTCATGGGCAAATCGCCGATCACATTGCGAAAACCGAGGATCAAACCGCCGCTAATCAACGCGGGCAGCAACGGGAAGAAGATCTCCGCGAAATGAGAGATCAACTGCTCATGCCATTTCATATTCTGCCGGGCGGCTTTTTTTACCTGCTCTTTATCAACCTGCGCCTGTCCGGTTGACGCTATTAGTGCTTGATAGTAATCACCCACATTGGTGCCAATCACCACCTGAAATTGCCCGGCATTGGTGAAACAGCCTTTCACCATGGGGAGTTGCTCAATTTCTTTCGGTCTGGCATTGGCCGGTTGGTTGAGGACAAAGCGCAGGCGAGTAATACAGTGGCTCACTGTCGCAATATTGCCGCGCCCGCCGACCAGTTCAATCAACCGATCGATATCCGTTTGGTTTATTTTGCTCATCATAAAGCCCCATGGCAGATGACATTTTTGGTTGGCTGCAGAATATATTGCGCGGAAAAATTTAAAAACGGGAACGTTCCCGAAACGCAGCGAAGATCACAATTTATCGTTCAGGAAACGATCAGGACAGGGTGGCGGGGATGATGATTTGTTGCGGTTCGCTGCGCCCGGTTACCTGTGCGATCAACTGGCAGGCCGCCTGGCGTCCAGCTTCGGCGTAACCAGGATCTACGGTGACGATCTCCGGATGAAGGAATTTCATTAATGGCGTATTACCGACGCTCGCCAGTTGCAAGGTGTCGATGCGTTGCTCTTGCAGGTATTTACTTGCGCCAAGTGCCAGCGTGTCGGTTGCGCACAGTAAGGCGGTAGTTTCAGGCGTAATCACTTTTGCTACGTTCTCATAGCCTTGCTTCATAGCAAGGCCTGGCAGAGCGGCAACGGGATGCAGTTTATGCGCTTTGCAGAACGCCAGGTAGGCTTCGTGACGTCGCTTCCCGGTCGTCACGTCACTATGCGGCACGCCGAGATAACTGATATTACGATGCCCCTGGTCATACAGCCGTTGCATCAGGATCTTGATTGCCCCTTCGTCGTCATAACAGACCGAAGCAAAACCTTTTGCGTCACGCGCCAGCAGAACCAGCGATGACTGCCAGTGGGCTAACATTTCTTCTGTTATGCCAGTAAAACCGAACAGCACTACGCCGTCGATATTACGCCGTTTCAGCACCCCCAAATGTTCGGCAACTAATTGTGGGGAAAACTGACTTTCCATCATGATTGGGTCGTAACCTTGTTCATAGAACGCTGGCAGCATGGTTTGAACGGCGAGATTTTCTGACAACGAATCCAGACGGGTAACAATGATGGCGACCACTTTATCGCTTTGCCCACGCATAGCGCGCGCAGAGCGGGAAGGGGAAAATCCATGCTGATTCATCACTGCTTCAACACGCTCGCGGGTGCGCTGGCTCACGCCGCTTTCGTTATTCAGCACCCGGGAAACTGTAGATTTCCCCACGCCGCTTAAGCGTGCGATGTCTTTGATGGTCAGCCGATTTTGCATCCTGTTGTCCTGTAACGTGTTGTTTAATTATTTGAGCCTAACTTTACCCGTGCATTCAGCAATGGGTAAAGTCTGGTTTATCGTTGGTTTAGTTGCCAGCAGGTATTATATCGCCATAGATGCTACGAATATTATTGGATTCTCCTTATTATTTGCGGCGCTTTTTTCACTTACCGGAGGTTATATGGAACCTGATCCCACGCCTCTCCCTCGACGGAGATTAAAACTTTTCCGGTAAGCCCGTCTTTTCACGGCGTTACCGGATGCGTAAGGCCGTGACGTTTTAACGTCCCTGCTCAGCTTTATTACCTTCAGGTAAGGCTTCGCCACGCCTGAAGACATTTCTGTACTGTTTCAGACAGTGCGGAGGGACTCCTTATGTTTAAAGAAATTTTTACCCGGCTCATTCGCCATTTACCTTCCCGTCTGGTTCATCGCGATCCATTGCCTGGCGCGCAGCAGACAGTGAATACGGCGGTCCCGCCGTCCTTAAGTGCGCATTGCCTGAAAATGGCGGTGATGCCCGAAGAAGAATTATGGAAAACGTTCGACACCCATCCGGAAGGGTTAAATCAGGCGGAAGTGGAATCTGCCCGCGAACAACATGGTGAAAATAAATTACCCGCACAACAACCGTCGCCGTGGTGGGTACATTTATGGGTCTGCTATCGCAACCCATTTAATATTTTACTCACCATTCTCGGCGCTATTTCTTACGCCACGGAAGATTTATTTGCCGCGGGCGTTATCGCGCTAATGGTCGCTATTTCTACGTTGCTGAACTTTATTCAGGAAGCACGTTCCACTAAAGCGGCAGATGCCCTGAAAGCGATGGTCAGCAATACTGCGACGGTGCTGCGCGTAATTAACGACAAAGGCGAAAATGGCTGGCTGGAGATCCCGATCGACCAGCTGGTGCCCGGCGATATTATAAAACTGGCGGCGGGGGATATGATCCCGGCAGATTTACGTATCTTGCAGGCGCGGGATCTGTTCGTCGCTCAGGCGTCGTTAACCGGTGAGTCTCTGCCCGTAGAAAAAGCAGCTACCACTCGCCAGCCGGAGCACAGCAATCCGCTGGAGTGCGACACCCTGTGTTTTATGGGCACCACCGTGGTGAGCGGCACGGCACAAGCAATGGTGATTGCTACAGGTGCCAATACCTGGTTTGGTCAACTGGCGGGGCGTGTTAGTGAGCAGGAAAGCGAGCCGAATGCCTTTCAGCAAGGGATCAGCCGCGTCAGTATGCTGCTGATTCGCTTTATGCTGGTGATGGCTCCGGTGGTGCTGTTAATCAATGGTTACACCAAAGGCGACTGGTGGGAAGCGGCACTGTTTGCGCTTTCGGTCGCGGTAGGCTTAACGCCGGAAATGTTGCCGATGATTGTTACCTCGACGCTGGCGCGCGGCGCAGTAAAGCTGTCGAAACAGAAAGTGATCGTCAAACATCTGGATGCTATTCAGAACTTTGGCGCAATGGATATTCTGTGCACTGATAAAACTGGCACCCTGACACAGGACAAAATTGTGCTGGAGAATCATACCGATATCTCCGGTAAAACCAGCGAACGCGTGCTGCATAGCGCGTGGTTGAACAGTCATTATCAGACCGGACTTAAAAACCTGCTCGATACAGCGGTGCTCGAAGGTACGGATGAAGAGTCAGCGCGCTCGCTGGCCAGTCGTTGGCAAAAAATCGATGAGATTCCGTTTGATTTCGAGCGTCGCCGGATGTCGGTGGTAGTGGCAGAAAATACCGAGCACCATCAGCTGGTTTGCAAAGGTGCATTGCAGGAAATCCTCAATGTGTGTTCGCAGGTGCGTCACAATGGCGAGATTGTGCCGCTCGATGACATCATGCTGCGTAAGATTAAGCGGGTTACTGATACGCTGAATCGTCAGGGGCTGCGCGTGGTTGCGGTGGCGACGAAATACCTGCCAGCGCGTGAAGGAGATTACCAGCGGGCGGATGAATCCGACCTGATCCTCGAAGGATATATTGCTTTCCTTGATCCGCCAAAAGAGACAACTGCTCCGGCACTGAAGGCATTAAAAGCGAGTGGAATTACCGTAAAAATCCTTACTGGCGACAGTGAGTTAGTTGCAGCGAAAGTGTGCCATGAAGTGGGGCTGGACGCGGGAGAGGTGGTCATTGGTAGTGATATTGAAACGCTATCTGACGACGAACTGGCAAATCTCGCACAGCGCACCACGCTGTTTGCTCGTCTGACGCCGATGCATAAAGAACGCATTGTGACCTTACTGAAGCGCGAAGGGCATGTGGTTGGCTTTATGGGCGATGGTATTAATGATGCGCCCGCCTTACGCGCTGCGGATATCGGCATTTCTGTGGATGGCGCGGTAGATATAGCCCGTGAAGCGGCTGATATCATCCTGCTGGAAAAAAGCCTGATGGTGCTGGAAGAGGGGGTTATTGAGGGACGTCGCACTTTCGCCAACATGCTGAAATACATCAAAATGACGGCGAGCTCTAACTTCGGTAATGTGTTCAGCGTGCTGGTAGCGAGTGCTTTCTTGCCCTTCCTGCCGATGTTGCCGTTACACTTGCTTATTCAGAACCTGCTGTACGATGTGTCACAGGTGGCGATCCCGTTTGATAACGTCGACGACGAGCAAATTCAAAAGCCGCAACGTTGGAATCCGGCGGATCTGGGGCGCTTTATGATCTTCTTCGGACCGATCAGCTCGATCTTCGATATTCTGACGTTTTGCCTGATGTGGTGGGTATTCCATGCCAACACGCCGGAAACGCAAACGCTGTTCCAGTCGGGATGGTTTGTGGTGGGCTTACTGTCGCAAACGCTGATTGTGCATATGATCCGTACCCGCCGTGTGCCGTTTATTCAGAGCTGTGCATCGTGGCCGTTAATGATCATGACCGTGATCGTGATGATTGTCGGGATCGCATTGCCGTTTTCACCGCTGGCCAGTTATCTGCAGCTGCAGGCGCTGCCGTTAAGCTATTTCCCGTGGCTGGTTGCGATTCTGGCAGGGTATATGACGTTAACCCAGTTGGTGAAAGGATTTTATAGCCGTCGTTACGGCTGGCAATAAAGAATAAACTGGGCACGATAGCCCCGATTCAGATTGTAGACAAAGTAAGCTTTGTTCATGCCGGATGCGGCGTAAATGCCTTATCCGGCCAATAAATTCAATAAATTGCAGGAATCACGTAGGCCTGATAAGCGTAGCGCATCAGGCGATTTTGCGTTTGTCATCAGACTTAATCCGGGCATGATAGCCCGGATTTCCATCAAGATTAGCGACGAACAGCGATCGCTTCGATCTCAATTTTTACGTCTTTCGGCAGACGGGCAACTTCAACGCAAGAACGTGCCGGGAAGGTGGCGTTGTGTTCGGTGAAGAAGGCTTCGTAAGTGGCGTTTACGGTTGCGAAGTCGTTCAGATCTTTCACAAACACGGTGGTTTTAACGATATCGCCCACTTTCAGGCCAGCGGCTTCGACAATCGCTTTTACGTTATCCAGCGACTGACGTGCCTGTGCAGCGACGTCTGCCGGTACTTCACCCGTTTTCGGATTTACCGGGATCTGACCGGAGGTGATGATCATATTGCCCAGATCAACGCCCTGTACGTAAGGACCGATAGCTGCCGGTGCATTTTCCGTCGCGATAGTTTTGCTCATGATTTCTCCTTTATTACAGCGGTAAAAAGTCTGGCTCATTATAGGGAGCCAGACTTTTATTACCAACCGCAATTAATTGGCCAGCACCACATTATGGGAAAACTCTTTTTCACAGTATTTGCATTTGAGCGCGATGTCATTGGCGCGTTTTCGCACGGCAAAGCTGGAAGAAACCGGTTCGGCATGGCTGATACAGTTGCTGTTCGGGCAGACCAGCACATTGTCGATGCGCTCTGGCAGACTGGGGCGCGATTTACCCACCACTTCATAGTTGTCGATACGGTTAACCGTGGCTTGCGGCGCATACAATGCCAGTTGATCTACCTGATCTTCACTCAAAAAGGTATTTTCGATTTTGATCAGATCTTTGCGGCCCATCTCGCCAGAAGGCAAGTTCAGACCGATGGTGATGCGCTGATCCGTTTCGGTCAGCTTGAACAGACTCAACAGCTTAAAACCGATCTGGGCGGGGATATGGTCAATTACCGTGCCGCGTTTAATAGCTTCAACCTGCAATTTATTATCGTGTGTCATCTCTATTTCCCCTTACAGTACCAGATCGCGATTCAGAACCAGTGCCAGTAACGCCTGGCGAGCGAAAATCCCATTGCCTGCCTGCTGGAAGTACCAGGCGTGTGGCGTTTTATCAACATCCGTCGCAATCTCATCAACACGCGGCAGCGGATGCAGCACTTTCATATTGGCTTTGGCGTTGTGGAGATCGCTGGCGCGAAGAACAAACTGCGCTTTCACGTTGGCGTACTCGGACGGGTCCAGACGCTCTTTTTGCACGCGGGTCATGTACAGGATGTCTACTTCCGCCATCACTTCTTCAATAGAGCTGTGCAGACTCCAGGCGATCCCTTTTTCATCAAGCATATCCAGAATGTATTGCGGCATTGCCAGCGCGTCCGGCGCGATGAAGTAAAAACGGTTGCCGTCGAACTTCGCTAACGCCTGAGTCAGGGAGTGAACGGTGCGGCCATATTTCAGGTCACCAACCATTGCGACGTGGAGATTGTCCAGACGCCCCTGGGTTTCCTGAATAGTGAATAAGTCCAGCAAGGTTTGCGTCGGATGTTGGTTGGAGCCATCACCGGCATTCAGTACCGGTACATTGCCGGAAAACTCGGTGGCCAGGCGCGCCGCACCTTCCTGCGGATGACGCATCACTATCGCATCGACGTAAGTGCTGATAACCGAAATGGTATCGGCCAGCGTTTCGCCCTTTTTACCCAGTGATGTATTGGCGCTGTCGGAGAAGCCCACCACGCTGGCACCCAGGCGGTGCATAGATGTTTCGAAAGAGAGGCGGGTACGGGTAGAGGCTTCGAAGAAACAGCTGGCAATGACTTTGTGCTTCAACAGCTCTGGTTGCGGGTTTGCTTTCAGTTTCGCCGCTGTCGCCAGCACCAGATTAAGGTCATCGCGACTAAGGTCGTTTATGGAAATGATATGTTTCTGATATAGCGGATTAGCCATCTTTTATCTCCTGACGCCTGGGCAAAAAAAAGCCCCTCGATTGAGGGGCTGGGAATGGGTGATCAACGGGAAGAAAAACGGCAGGCCAGCGTCTTTTTTCAGACGCGGTAAGACAAAATGTCGAACACACTGAACCATACATCCTCCCGGCAAATTGTCCGGCATTATACTCATCGTCAGAAGCGGTGCAAGCATTTGATGCAATATTTTGTCAGCGCAAACGGTTTATTTGAATTATAAGTCAAAATACATGCATTTTTATTTGTTGTGATTCTGCAGGGGAACGGTCGTTCGGTATCAATAATTGCAGACATTTCCTGCTTTTTTCTTTTTCACTTTCACGCAATCAGATATGCATTTTATTCCATTCATCCGACTTATAGGGCGGAGTGTGAAAACGAACGGCTAACACTATTGCTTACTGCTCAGGGATGCGCGCTATCACTTTAATTTCAAAATCAAAGCCTGCCAGCCATGTAACACCTACCGCCGTCCAGTTTGGATAAGGTGGGGCGCTAAATATTTCATTTTTCACCGTCATGATGTCTTCAAATTGGTTTTCTGGATCGGTATGGAAGCTCGTAACATCAATGATATCGTCAAAAGTGCATCCCGCAGCAGCCAGGGTCGCATGCAAATTATCAAATGCCAGTCTGACTTGTTGCTGAAAATCGGGTTCTGGTGTTCCGTCCTCTCGACTTCCTACTTGCCCGGAAACAAACAGCAAATCGCCGGAACGAATAGCCGCAGAATAACGATGTTCTGCATACAGTGAATGTTGGCCAGCAGGGAAAACAGCGGTTCTTTCTACCATTTGGTTATCCTCAAGATTTACGACATGAACAGAAGATTTCTCTTTACCGGGAGCCGCTTTTAGCGGACGACGTGAGTAAACAAAACCCAGACATCATGGATAATGGCTGGGCTTAATTGAGCGTAGTCGGTTATGCGCCAAACGCGCCATCAATGGTATGCATCGCGCCGGTAACAAAACTGGCTTCTGGCCCTGCTAACCATGCGACCATACCAGCGACCTCTTCCGGTTGCCCATGTCTTTTGATAGCCATCAAACTATGCAACATATCGCGCATTGGCCCGTTGGCGGGATTAGCGTCGGTATCAATTGGCCCTGGCTGGACGACGTTAATGGTGATCCCACGCGGTCCAAAATCACGGGCCAGCCCGCGCGCCATGCCTTGCAGGGCAGATTTGCTGGCGGCATAAGCAGCCATGCCTGCAACAGGCATACGATCGCCATTCACGGAGCCGATGATTAAGATGCGCCCGCCTTCGGGCATCTGCCGGGCGGCTTCAACAGAGGCATGATAAGGAGCATGAATATTGATTTTGAAAAGGCGATCAATATCGTCGGCATTTAATTCCAGGGCCTCGCCAAAGACGCCAATACCTGCATTTACCACCAGGATATCCAATGCGCCGCTCTTACGAACGACATCAATGACAGCGTCTCTGTCAGCACTATCTGTGAATACTGCTGTCGCTCCAGTCTCTTGTGCCAGGCGTTTAGCGGCATCTTTCGACCCCGCATAGGTGAATCGTACATTGGCCCCATCGGTGACGAAACGACGTACGATAGCGGCACCGATACCACGACTGCCACCGAGGATGAGAACTGTCTTACCTGTAAAAGCGCCCATAAGGACTCCTTGATTTATTATGTAACATGCATTACAAAACTGTTTTAACTTTCTGTCAACAGGTTTTGTAATGGTCACTAAAAAACAATCTCGCGTTCCAGGTCGTCCCAGACGTTTCGCTCCTGAGCAGGCAATCTCTGCGGCAAAAGTGCTTTTTCACCAAAAAGGTTTCGATGCTGTCAGTGTTGCTGAAGTTACTGATTATCTTGGTATTAACCCCCCGAGCCTCTACGCGGCTTTTGGCAGTAAAGCTGGGTTATTTAGCCGTGTACTCAATGAATACGTCGGTACGGAAGCTATTCCGCTTGCCGATATTCTTCGTGATGATCGTCCAGTAGGCGAGTGCCTGGTTGAGGTATTAAAAGAAGCGGCGCGCAGATATAGCCAAAACGGCGGCTGCGCTGGCTGTATGGTTCTTGAAGGTATTCATAGTCATGATCCACTAGCGCGTGATATTGCCGTTCAATATTATCACGCCGCAGAAACGACCATTTATGACTATATCGCCAGGCGGCATCCACAAAGCGCACAATGTGTGACTGATTTTATGAGTACCGTGATGTCAGGGCTTTCTGCGAAGGCACGGGAGGGGCACTCAATCGAACAACTCTGTGCAACAGCTGCACTGGCGGGGGAAGCGATAAAAACTCTTCTCAAGGAGTGATGCTGGCCTTGATCCGAAAGGCGGGAACGCGCCTGCCGATAAGTTGTGATAAGACAATAATTCACGCGTTAAGGCTAGCGGAATTGATCATCTTTTCGTATAACGATAGAAATGAAACGTTGTTTTAATTAAGGAGTGGAAAAGATGATCATCGGAAATATTCATAATCTTCAGCCGTGGCTACCCCAGGAGTTACGCCAGGCGATTGAGCATATCAAAGCACACGTTACGGCAGAAACGCCAAAGGGCAAGCACGATATCGAAGGCAATCGTCTGTTTTATCTTATCTCGGAAGATATGACCGAGCCGTACGAAGCCCGCCGTGCGGAGTACCATGCCCGCTATCTCGACATTCAGATTGTGTTAAAAGGTCAGGAAGGCATGACCTTCAGCACGCAACCTGCAGGCACGCCGGATACCGACTGGTTAGCTGATAAAGACATCGCATTTTTGCCGGAAGGCGTTGATGAGAAAACAGTTATCCTTAATGAAGGTGATTTTGTTGTGTTTTATCCGGGGGAAGTGCATAAACCGCTGTGCGCAGTGGGTGCACCAGCCCAGGTTCGCAAAGCAGTAGTGAAGATGCTGATGGCGTGATGACTTTTCGCCGTAAATAACTCCAGGTTTACGGCGAGTTTGTGAAAAGAGCGTTTTTTGATATTTTTTTGTGAGTAAAATTTGTAATGCTTAGACGTTCTTATTAACTCAAGGAGTCCGTCATGAGCAAAATATCAGGTTGGAATTTTTCTCAAAACATTACATCAGCCGACAATTGTAAACAAAAAAATGAAGACTTAGATACCTGGTATGTGGGAATGAATGATTTTGCCCGAATTGCCGGAGGGCAGAATAGCAGAAGCAATATTCTTTCTCCCAGAGCATTTTTGGAGTTTTTGGCTAAGATATTTACCCTGGGTTATGTGGATTTTAGCAAACGCTCCAACGAAGCGGGTAGAAATATGATGGCTCATATTAAGTCCTCATCTTATATCAAAAATAATGATGGTAGTGAGATAATGAAGTTTGTTATGAATAATCCTGAAGGGGAGCGAGCGGATTTATCTAAGGTGGAAATAGAAATTACACTTGCCTCAGCTTTTAATAATGGGATTCGTGAAGGACATACAGTCATTATATTTACACAACCTGATGGTTCGACTAATCGTTATGAAGGGAAGTCCTTTGAAAGAAAAGATGAGAGTTCATTACACCTGATTACTAACAAGATTCTGGCGTGTTACCAACGCGAAGCTAACAAGGAAATAGCTCGTCTATTAAATATTCCGCAGGAGTTAAATAATTCTCAGGACTTCCCTTCATAACGAT
>NZ_JAYQWM010000013.1:0-88420 GCF_036662595.1 Escherichia sp. Lx600-2
TCGTATTCAACGTGAGAAGTGTTGATGGTGATACCACGAGCTTTTTCTTCCGGCGCGTTATCGATCTGGTCGAATGCACGAGCAGCACCGCCGTAGGTTTTAGCCAGTACGGTGGTGATTGCAGCGGTCAGAGTAGTTTTACCGTGGTCAACGTGGCCGATAGTACCAACGTTAACGTGCGGTTTTGTACGTTCAAATTTTTCTTTAGACACGGCTATATTCCTTACTATAGTGCTCTCCCCTTCAGGAGAGAGCACGGGACTTTGGTATTAACCCTTAGGCTTATTTACCACGGGCTTCAATTACGGCCTGAGCAACGTTACTCGGCGCTTCATCATACTTCAGGAATTCCATAGTGTATGATGCACGACCTTTGGTCAGAGAACGCAGCTGAGTTGCGTATCCGAACATTTCAGACAGCGGTACTTCAGCGTGGATCTTAACGCCAGTAACTTCAGATTCCTGACCTTTGAGCATACCACGACGACGGCTCAAGTCACCGATAACGTCACCGGTGTTCTCTTCCGGAGTTTCTACTTCAACCTTCATGATCGGCTCAAGCAGAACTGGTTTCGCTTTCTTAAAGCCTTCTTTAAAGGCGATAGAAGCAGCCAGTTTAAACGCCAGTTCAGAGGAGTCAACGTCATGGTAAGAACCGAAGTGCAGACGAATACCCATGTCTACTACCGGGTAGCCTGCCAGCGGACCTGCTTTCAGCTGTTCCTGGATACCTTTATCAACGGCCGGGATGTATTCGCCAGGGATTACACCACCTTTAATGTCGTTGATGAACTCGTAGCCTTTCGGGTTTGAACCCGGCTCCAGCGGGTACATGTCGATAACAACATGACCATACTGACCACGACCACCAGACTGTTTCGCGTGTTTACCTTCAACATCGGTAACTTTCTGGCGGATAGTTTCACGGTAAGCAACCTGCGGTTTACCTACGTTCGCTTCAACGTTGAATTCACGCTTCATACGGTCAACGATGATGTCGAGGTGCAGTTCGCCCATACCCGCAATGATGGTCTGGTTAGATTCTTCGTCAGTCCATACACGGAAAGACGGGTCTTCTTTAGCCAGACGGCCCAGAGCCAGACCCATTTTTTCCTGGTCAGCTTTGGTTTTCGGTTCAACTGCGATGGAGATTACCGGCTCAGGGAATTCCATACGTTCCAGAATGATCGGCGCATCCGGGTCACACAGGGTGTCACCAGTGGTTACGTCTTTCAGACCGATAGCAGCAGCGATGTCGCCCGCGCGAACTTCTTTGATCTCTTCACGTTTGTTAGCGTGCATCTGAACGATACGACCGAAACGCTCACGTGCAGCTTTCACGGAGTTCAGTACGGTATCACCAGAGTTAACCACACCGGAGTAAACACGGAAGAAGGTCAGGTTACCAACAAACGGGTCGGTAGCAATTTTGAACGCCAGTGCAGAGAACGGCTCGTCATCACTTGCGTGACGTTCAGCCGGAGTGTCTTTACCGTCGTCCAGGATACCGTTGATCGCAGGTACGTCAACCGGGGATGGCAGGTAATCAATTACCGCATCCAGCATCGCCTGAACACCTTTGTTCTTGAACGCAGAACCACAGGTTACCAGGATGATTTCGTTGTTCAGAACGCGCTGACGCAGAGCACCTTTGATTTCTGCTTCAGTCAGTTCTTCACCACCCAGGTATTTTTCCATCAGCTCTTCAGAAGCTTCAGCTGCGGATTCGATCAGGTTCTGGTGCCATTCGTTAGCCAGTTCAACCATGTCTGCCGGGATATCTTCGTATTCGAAGGTTACGCCCTGGTCAGCGTCGTTCCAGTTGATAGCTTTCATTTTCACCAGGTCAACAACACCGGTGAAATGTTCTTCAGCACCAATCGCCAGCTGCAGCGGAACCGGGTTCGCGCCCAGACGGGTTTTGATCTGGTTAACAACTTTCAGGAAGTTCGCACCCATGCGGTCCATTTTGTTAACGAACGCAATGCGCGGAACTTTATATTTGTTTGCCTGACGCCATACGGTTTCAGACTGCGGCTGAACACCACCAACTGCGCAGTAAACCATTACCGCACCATCGAGAACACGCATGGAACGTTCTACTTCGATTGTGAAGTCAACGTGCCCCGGGGTGTCGATGATGTTGATGCGATGCGGCTCATACTGCTTAGCCATACCAGACCAGAATGCAGTAGTCGCAGCGGAAGTGATGGTAATACCACGTTCCTGCTCCTGCTCCATCCAGTCCATGGTTGCAGCGCCGTCATGAACTTCACCGATTTTATGGTTTACACCGGTGTAGAACAGAATACGTTCGGTAGTAGTGGTTTTACCGGCGTCGATGTGCGCACTGATACCGATGTTACGGTAGCGTGCGATGGGTGTTGTACGAGCCATTTGTTTCCTCGTTTATCTTTTAGGCGTTCAATTTAAGTAGCCCAAAGCGGGCTGCTTACTGGAAGCGCCCGCCTGGTGACTAAAACTCCGAAGGGATTACCAACGGTAGTGTGCGAACGCCTTGTTGGCTTCGGCCATACGGTGAACGTCTTCACGTTTCTTAACTGCAGTACCTTTGTTTTCTGCAGCATCAGAAAGTTCGTTCGCCAGGCGCAGAGCCATGGATTTATCACCGCGTTTACGAGCAGCTTCAACGATCCAACGCATTGCCAGAGCATTACGACGAACCGGACGGACTTCAACTGGTACCTGATAAGTAGAACCACCAACGCGGCGAGACTTAACTTCTACAGTCGGGCGCACGTTTTCGAGAGCTACTTCGAATGCTTCCAGTTCAGATTTACCAGAGCGCTGAGCCAGGGTCTCCAGCGCGCTGTATACGATAGATTCAGCAGTAGATTTTTTACCATCTACCATCAGGATATTTACAAATTTAGCCAGCAGTTCTGATCCGAACTTCGGATCCGGCAGAATTTTACGCTGACCAATGACGCGACGACGTGGCATGGAAATACTCCGTTGTTAATTCAGGATTGTCCAAAACTCTACGAGTTTAGTTTGACATTTAAGTTAAAACGTTTGGCCTTACTTAACGGAGAACCATTAAGCCTTAGGACGCTTCACGCCATACTTGGAACGAGCCTGCTTACGGTCTTTAACGCCGGAGCAGTCAAGCGCACCACGTACGGTGTGGTAACGAACACCCGGGAGGTCTTTAACACGACCGCCACGGATCAGGATCACGGAGTGCTCCTGCAGGTTGTGACCTTCACCACCGATGTAGGAAGTCACTTCGAAACCGTTAGTCAGACGAACACGGCATACTTTACGCAGCGCGGAGTTCGGTTTTTTAGGAGTGGTAGTATATACACGAGTACATACGCCACGTTTTTGCGGGCATGCTTCCAGCGCAGGCACGTTGCTTTTCGCAACTTTGCGAGCACGTGGTTTGCGTACCAGCTGGTTAACTGTTGCCATTAAATAGCTCCTGGTTTTAGCTTTTGCTTCGTAAACACGTAATAAAACGTCCTCACACAATATGAGGACGCCGAATTTTAGGGCGATGCCGAAAAGGTGTCAAGAAATATACAACGATCCCGCCATCACCAGGCCATCTGGCTGGAGTGCTTAACCGTAAGTCTGACGAAATCAGTATAGTCAATGGGAATGATGTCATTCGAAATTTGACCAGTCAAACCGCGGGCAATAAGGTCTTCGTTCAGGGCATAGACCTTAATGGGGGCATTACGCAGACTTTCAAGGTAGCGGTTACCGTCAACTGCGGCAGTTACGCCATCTTGCAATAATAGCAGTTCGTCGCCTTCACTGAGCAGACGCAGCAGCGCAGCAAAATCCGTCAGCCAGGGTGAACGATGTAACGTGTGCAGCATAAACGCCTCAAAACCTCAAAATAACATCGTAGTTGGCGAGTTCGCGGCGTAAGGCATCTGCTTCGAGCGGCGTGGCTTCGACAACAAAGGGGGTCTGCGGATCTAACCCGCGTTCGCGCAGTGAAGCCGCACAAACCCAGCACTGTTCAATGTCGTACAGACCCAACAATTTAAAAGTGGCAATGTAATCACGCGCCAGCACTGCATCGGGCTTTTGTCCTGGCAGTAGCTGAAAAACGCCATCAGCAATAAAGAAGACGGCCAGCTCGTCAGTTAACGCGGAAGTTGCCAGTAAAGCATCTAAACCTTCCCGCCCGGCAGCGGTACCATGAGGCACAGTAGAAAAAACAAACGCAATTCGTTTCATCAGAACTGTACCACCCTGTCACAGGTCAGCGAGGCTTCCGCCAGCGCGCCAAGTCCGCTTAAGGTAAATCCCTGCTGAAGGTTTGACGAAGCCAGCCCCAGTCTTCCGGCCTCCGTTTCATCAACAACGCCACGGCGTAATGCTGCCGCTACGCAGATATTCAGCGCCACACCATGTTGCGCATTCAACTGTTGCCAGCCGCGCACAAGGTCAAATTCGTCGCTTGCCGGTGAGGTCAAGTGGTTAGCGTTATAGACCCCTTCCCGATAGAAAAAGACGCTGCTTAACTTATGGCCTTCTGCTATCAGCGCCTGCGCAAACTGAAAAGCACTACTCGCCTGTTGCGTACCGTATGCTGGCCCGGTCACCACGATGGCAAAACGCATTACTTATCTTGCCCCTGGAAATCACCGCTCTTGAACTGGCGGATGTAGAGATAGACAGTGTGTTTGGAGATGTTCAGGCGGTCAGCAACCTGGTTGATCGCATCTTTAATATCGAAGATCCCTTTCTCGTAGAGATTCAGCACGATCTGACGATTTTTGGCGTTATTAGAAACATTGCGATCGGCATTCACTTCTTCGATGGTGAACTCCAGCGTTTGGGTAACCAGATCTTCAACAGAAGAGGCAAAGTTGACGCTTGAACCGACATCCGGGGTTTCTGGCGGCACAAAGGTGCTCATAATCTGCGAGAAGGGAACATCAAGATTCATATTGATGCACAGCAGACCAATTACACGCTGTTCGCGGTTACGAATCGCGATAGTCAGGGACTTCATTAATACGCCGCTTTTGGCGCGAGTAAAGTAGCATTTAGAAACGCTGCTATCCGCTCCCGTCATATCGTGCAGCATACGTAGCGCCAGGTCAGTAATTGGCGAACCAATCTTCCGGCCTGTATGTTCACCGTTAGCAATGCGAATGGCTGAACATTTTAGATCCTGCAAAGAGTGCAAAACGATTTCACAGTGGGAGCCAATAAGCATCGCTAACCCGTCCACCACCGCTTCGTAGGATTTCAGAATATCAAAATCGGTCTGCTCGAAAGGACGTTGATCCAGTAAATCCAACTCACTGGTTTCGTTGGTTAAAAGCGACCTGGACATGAAAAAAAACACTCCTTTTCAGGAGCCTGTCGTTAACTTTTCAGGGCAGGCTCATTAATGATGCGGGTAACTAAATTAATACAGCGGAGGTTCCGCTTTCCAGCACTAATTATATCCGGCCTGTAATAAAAAAACCGCCGCCTGGTCAGGCGGCGGTTCTTAATGCTTATTTTTTAGCAGAATCTGCGGCTTTCGCATCAGCTTCCGGCTTTGCATCAGCCTTCGGCGCTGGTTTCACATCCAGCAGCTCTACGTCAAACACCAGGGTAGAATTCGGTGGGATCCCCGGAACACCCGCTTTGCCGTAAGCCAGTTCTGGTGGAATAACCAGTTTGATCTTACCGCCTTTCTTGATGTTCTTCAGACCTTCTGTCCAACCCGGGATAACACCGTCCAGACGGAAAGAAAGCGGTTCACCACGGGTGTAAGAGTTGTCGAACTCTTTACCGTCGATCAGCGTACCTTTGTAGTTCACTACAACAGTATCGCTGTCTTTCGGTGCTTCGCCTTTACCGGCTTCTACTACCTGATAAACCAGACCAGTTGAAGAGGTTTTCACACCTTTCTCTTTGGCAAATTTCTCGCGGTACTCTTTACCTTTTGCTTCGTTATCAGCCGCGTCTTTTTCCATCTTCGCCTGAGCAGAAGACTTCACGCGAGCTTCGAATGCTTGCAGAGTCTGTTCGATCTCTTGGTCGGAGAGTTTGCTCTTATCAGCAAATGCATCCTGAACACCAGCGATCAGCTGATCTTTATCCAGTTTGATGCCCAGTTTTTCTTGTTCTTTTAGAGAGTTTTCCATGTAACGACCCAGCGAGGCACCCAGTGCATAAGCTGATTTCTGATCGTCATTTTTGAACGCTGCTTTGCTGTCAGCAGTTGTAGCAGGTTTTGCAGCTTCAGCAGCAAAAGTGATTGGTGCATGCAGGGCAACGGCCATTGTGGTCGCCAGCAGCGTTACTTTAAACAGTGATTTCATCCATATCTCCAGGATCGGGGCATCTCACCCCAGGGTTAACTATTATCAGAAGGGTACTATAAAGCGTTGTCGAACAAATCTACATACAGACACGCCCTATTATCATCTATTTTCAGACTCTTTTTGTTTAAATTAGTTTCGATGACCGCGAAATGAGTGCTGTCTCGGGCAGCAAAGTTAAGTAGAATCCGCGGCGACCATTCGACAAAAGAGGTGAATCATGCAGGATTTATCATTGGAAGCACGCCTGGCAGAGCTGGAGAGCCGACTGGCTTTTCAGGAAATCACCATTGAAGAACTGAACGTCACGGTGACCGCTCATGAAATGGAGATGGCGAAACTGCGCGATCATCTGCGTCTGCTGACCGAGAAGTTAAAAGCCAGCCAGCCGTCGAACATCGCGTCGCAGGCTGAAGAAACGCCACCGCCACATTATTGAGGCGTAAAAAAAGCGGGGATTCCCCGCTTTTTTGTCACTTTTTCGGTATTAGTGGCAACCGCAACCGCCGTTACCTTTACCGCCACAGCAGCCTTCGCCACCGTGCTCATGACCGTGATCATGGCCATGACCACCGCAGCAACCGTCGTGGTCGTGATCGTGGTGATGATCGTGCGCACCGTGAACGTGGCCATGAGCCAGCTCTTCTTCAGTCGCTTCGCGAATCGCCACAACTTCAACGTTGAATTTCAGGTTCTGACCGGCCAGCATGTGGTTACCATCAACCACGACGTGATCGTCTTCAACCGCAGTGATTTCAACCGGTACCGGACCCTGGTCGGTTTCAGCCAGGAAACGCATACCTACCTGCAGTTCATCAACGCCCATAAATACGTCTTTAGGCACACGTTGCACCAGGTTTTCGTCGTACTGACCGTAAGCGTCGTTCGCGCCAACAGCGACATCAAATTTGTCGCCAACTTCATGACCTTCCAGCGCCGTTTCCAGGCCAGAGATCAGGGAACCGTGACCATGCAGGTAGTCCAGCGGCGCACTCACCGGAGACTCATCAACCAACACACCGTCTTCTGTACGTACCTGATAGGCCAGGCTGACCACCAGGTCTTTTGCTACTTTCATGATATCTCCTGAGCATGGGAAGAATAGTGGCGCAGATTGTAGCGGAATTCTGCAGCCGTGTACTCACTAGCTTAAAAAAACTCGGCGCATATCGCTAGTCCGGATGAAAAATCCCGATCACTTGCTCATCTTTGCGAACGTGATCGCGGGCTTCTTTGTCTGCTTCTCGCATCTGGTGTCCGCACTTAACGCATTCAACAATATCAATATTATTTTCGCGCCACATCGCCATTGAATCCTGCGCCTGACAGGCCGGGCATTTTGCGCCCGCAATAAAACGTTTTCGGATTGCCATCTTTACCCTCTACTCAAATTCATCCCAGCCGTCCAGCTGGCGTCGTTCTTGTTGCATTTCACGCTGGAAAATCTCTTCCAGTTCGCGTCGGGCTTCCCTGGCGCGAGAAATTTGTACGGTATCGGCATGCATTGGGATGAGCTCTCGCAGCATCCGCATATCCAGGCGGCGAAAATGCAGTTGCGCCCGCTGTGCCTGATGCGGATGCATGCCAAGCGTGACCAGCGTCTTGCGCCCCAGCTCTAACGCACTGGAGAATGTTTCACGGGAAAACTGCGTCACCCCTGCCTGTAATAACTCATGCGCTTCCACACGTCCGCGCGCTCGCGCAAGAATATGCAAATGCGGAAAGTGCTGCTGGCATATTTCCACCAGCTTCATGGTGTCTTCCGGCTCGTTACAGGTAATGACGATAGACTCAGCGGCCTCTGCACCCGCAGAACGTAAAAGATCGACCTGCGTGGCATCACCGTAATAAACTTTGTAGCCATATTTGCGCATCAGGTTAACGGCGCTGATATCCCGCTCCAGCACGGTAATGCGCATTTTATTTGCCATCAGCAAACGACCAATCACCTGCCCAAAACGCCCGAAACCGACCACAATCACCTGCGGTTTATCATCATTGACCCACGGTTTTTCGTCTTCTTCTTCCGGTCCGTTAAACTGGCGGGATAGCCATTTATCCACCAGCTTCATCAGCAACGGCGTGGTCATCATGGAAAGCGTCACCGTCACCAGCAACAGCGCCATCTGGTCGCCCTGGAATAAGCGTTGTGAAGAAGCGGTAGAAAAGAGCACAAAGGCAAACTCGCCGCCCTGACTCAACACGCCCGCAAACTGCATCCGCTCTGAGCTACGCACGCCATACAATCGCGCCAGCAGATACAACACGAGAATTTTCACCGCCACCAGCACAACCACGCTTATCACTACCCATAACAGATGGGTATAAAGCACCCCGAGATTGAGCGACATGCCGACAGAGATAAAGAACAAACCGAGCAGCAACCCCTTAAACGGATCGATAGCCGTTTCCAGTTCATGGCGATATTCACTTTCCGCCAGCAGCACGCCTGCAATAAACGTACCGAGCGCCATCGACAGCCCCAACGCATCCATAAACAATGCGGAACCCAATACCAGCAGCAGCGTCGCGGCGGTGAACACTTCCCGCACGCCAGAAGCTGCAATAAAACGGAATACCGGACGCAATAAATAGCGCCCGCCAATCAGCATGCCGACAAACGCCAGCACCTTCATGCCGATCTTCATCCAGTCGAAATGTTCGTCTGCCGAACCCGCCAGCAACGGCACTAACGCCAGTGCCGGGATCACCGCCAGATCCTGAAACAGCAGTACCGAAAACCCGAGCTGCCCGGATTCGCTGCGATTCATCCCTTTCTCACGCATCAATTGCAACGCCATTGCGGTCGAAGACATCGCAAGGCCAATGCCACCGACCACCGCCGCCTGCCAGGCGAAATCCGTCAGCATCAATAATCCCGCCAGCAACGCCGCGCTTAACAGCACCTGTGCCGCGCCTACGCCAAAAATCGAACGCCGCAGTTGCCAAAGCTTGGAGGGATTCAACTCAAGGCCGATGATAAACATCAGGAACACCACGCCGAGTTCCGAAAAGTGGAGGATCTCATCGACGTCGCTAATAAACCCCAGCCCCCACGGGCCAATTGCAATCCCTGCCAGCAAATATCCCAACACAGCGCCAATACCCAGCCGCGATGCCAACGGCACCGCAGCCACCGCCGCGAAGAGAAACAGCACTCCTGCAAGTAAAAAATCGGAACCTTCCATCAGCGGCCTCCTGGAGACAGCGGATTTGCCAGCCAGTCACCGTAGGCTCTGGCGTGGCTCGCCAGCTCCTGTGCGCTTTGCCGTCTCGCCCAATAAATAATGATGGGACTTAACCAATGCATCCGGCACATGCCCGCCGCCAGTTCAAAGGGGCGCAGGACATCGCTCATCGGGTAGCGATTCAACGCGTCATAACGGTAAGCACTTTCCGGCTCGCCGGTGGTAATCACACTACGCCAGTACTTTCCCGCCAGTTGGTTTCCTCCCGGCCCGCTGGCAAAACCACGGCTTAATACCCGGTCCAGCCACTCTTTCAGTAGCGCCGGGCAGCTATAGGTATAAAGAGGATGCTGAAAGACAATCACCTCGTGCTCGCGCAGTAATGCCTGCTCACGGGGGATATCAATAAAAAAATCGGGATAGTGCGCGTAAAGGTCGTGCACGGTAACATTGCTGAGCTGCGTGGCCGGTTTAAGCAGTACCCGGTTTGCCACCGAGTCCTGAGATTCCGGATGGGCATACAGCAGCAAAACTTTCGCTGGCTGAGACATCATCCCCCTCCCGGTATGGTTTTTGTGTATAGTCGCTGTTTTGGGCTACCATTGCGCCCGGTGCGGCAGCTCGCCCATACATTACATTATCATAATGATAAGTTAACATAGTCTGAACATACGGCACCTTATGATTGTTTTCTCCTCGTTACAAATTCGTCGCGGCGTGCGCGTCCTGCTGGATAATGCCACCGCCACCATCAACCCCGGGCAGAAAGTCGGCCTGGTGGGTAAAAACGGCTGTGGTAAATCTACCCTGCTGGCATTGCTGAAAAATGAAATCAGCGCCGACGGCGGCAGCTACACCTTTCCGGGAAGCTGGCAACTGGCGTGGGTGAATCAGGAAACGCCGGCGTTACCGCAAGCGGCGCTGGAATATGTCATTGACGGCGACCGTGAATATCGTCAACTGGAAGCGCAGCTACACGACGCCAACGAACGTAACGACGGGCACGCCATTGCGACCATTCATGGCAAGCTGGATGCTATTGACGCATGGAGTATTCGCTCCCGTGCCGCCAGCCTGCTGCACGGCCTCGGTTTCAGCAATGAACAACTGGAGCGCCCGGTAAGTGATTTTTCCGGGGGCTGGCGTATGCGTCTTAACCTTGCCCAGGCGCTGATTTGCCGTTCAGACTTGCTGCTGCTCGACGAACCGACTAACCACCTCGATCTCGATGCCGTTATCTGGCTGGAAAAATGGCTGAAGAGCTATCAGGGCACGCTGATCCTGATCTCTCACGACCGCGACTTCCTCGATCCGATCGTCGATAAAATTATTCATATCGAACAACAAAGCATGTTCGAGTACACCGGCAACTACAGTTCGTTTGAAGTACAGCGCGCCACCCGTCTGGCGCAGCAACAAGCGATGTACGAAAGCCAGCAGGAACGCGTAGCGCATCTGCAAAGTTATATCGACCGTTTCCGTGCCAAAGCCACCAAAGCGAAGCAGGCCCAGAGCCGCATTAAGATGCTCGAGCGTATGGAGCTGATTGCCCCGGCGCACGTCGACAATCCGTTCCGCTTTAGCTTCCGCGCGCCGGAAAGTCTGCCAAATCCGTTACTGAAGATGGAAAAGGTCAGCGCAGGCTATGGCGATCGCATTATTCTCGACTCGATTAAACTGAATCTGGTCCCCGGTTCGCGCATTGGTCTGTTAGGCCGCAACGGCGCGGGTAAATCGACATTAATCAAACTGTTAGCCGGTGAACTTGCGCCAGTCAGTGGTGAAATAGGCCTGGCAAAAGGGATCAAGCTCGGCTACTTCGCCCAGCATCAACTTGAATACCTGCGCGCCGACGAATCGCCTATTCAACATCTGGCACGTTTAGCGCCGCAGGAACTGGAGCAAAAACTGCGTGACTACCTCGGCGGCTTTGGTTTCCAGGGCGATAAAGTAACCGAAGAAACGCGCCGCTTCTCCGGTGGGGAAAAAGCCCGCCTGGTGCTGGCATTAATCGTCTGGCAGCGTCCGAATCTGCTGCTGCTCGACGAACCGACTAACCACCTTGACCTTGATATGCGTCAGGCACTCACCGAAGCATTAATCGAGTTTGAAGGCGCGCTGGTTGTCGTTTCGCACGACCGTCATTTGCTGCGTTCCACCACTGACGACCTCTACCTGGTTCACGATCGTAAAGTCGAACCGTTCGACGGCGATCTGGAAGATTATCAACAGTGGTTGAGCGACGTACAAAAGCAGGAAAACCAGACCGACGAAGCGCCAAAAGAGAACGCGAACAGCGCCCAGGCACGTAAAGATCAGAAGCGTCGGGAAGCGGAGTTGCGTGCGCAAACCCAGCCACTGCGTAAAGAGATTGCCCGTCTGGAAAAAGAGATGGAGAAGCTGAACGCGCAACTGGCGCAGGCAGAAGAGAAACTCGGCGACAGCGAACTGTATGACCAGAGCCGTAAAGCGGAGTTGACCGCCTGCCTGCAACAGCAAGCCAGCGCCAAATCCGGCCTGGAAGAGTGCGAAATGGCATGGCTGGAAGCCCAGGAGCAGCTTGAGCAGATGTTGCTGGAAGGCCAAAGCAACTGATGGCGCAGATAACGACGACCGATGCCAATGAATTCAGCAGCAGTGCTGAATTCACCCCTATGCGCGGCTTTAGCAATTGTCATCTGCAAACCATGCTGCCGCGTCTGTTTCGTCGCAAGGTGAAATTCACCCCGTACTGGCAGCGGCTGGAGTTGCCCGACGGCGATTTTGTCGATCTCGCGTGGAGTGAAGCCCCAGCACAGGCGCGGCATAAACCGCGTTTAGTGGTATTTCACGGGCTGGAAGGCAGTCTCAATAGCCCTTACGCCCACGGTCTGGTTGAGGCGGCGCAAAAGCGCGGCTGGCTGGGCGTGGTGATGCATTTTCGCGGATGCAGCGGTGAACCAAACCGTATGCACCGCATTTACCATTCGGGCGAAACCGAAGACGCCAGTTGGTTTTTACGCTGGCTGCAACGCGGGTTTGGTCATGCGCCAACGGCTACCGTCGGCTATTCGCTCGGCGGTAATATGCTGGCCTGTTTGCTGGCAAAAGAAGGCAATGATCTCCCGGTTGATGCGGCGGTGATTGTCTCTGCGCCGTTTATGCTGGAGGCCTGTAGTTACCATATGGAAAAGGGCTTTTCCCGCGTTTATCAGCGTTACTTGCTGAACCTGTTAAAAGCCAATGCCGCACGCAAGCTGGCTGCCTACCCCGGAACGCTGCCGATAAATCTCGCGCAATTAAAATCGGTACGTCGCATCCGTGAATTTGACGATCTAATCACCGCCAGGATTCACGGCTACGCTGACGCTATCGACTATTATCGTCAGTGTAGCGCCATGACGATGCTGAACCGGATCGCCAAACCGACGCTGATTATTCACGCCAAAGACGATCCGTTTATGGATCATCAGGTGATCCCGAAACCGGAAAGTCTTCCCCCGCAGGTGGAGTATCAACTGACTGAACATGGCGGTCATGTTGGCTTTATTGGCGGTACATTACTTCATCCGCAAATGTGGCTGGAGTCACGCATTCCTGACTGGTTAACAACGTATCTGGAGGCGAAATCATGTTGATTCCGTGGCAAGACCTCTCCCCCGAAACGCTGGAAAATTTAATTGAAAGCTTTGTGTTACGTGAAGGCACCGATTATGGTGAACATGAGCGTACACTTGAACAGAAAGTCGCCGACGTCAAACGCCAGCTACAGTGCGGAGAAGCGGTGCTGGTATGGTCGGAGCTGCACGAAACGGTCAATATCATGCCGCGCAGTCAGTTTCGCGAATAACCTGCAACCGTCGGCGGACGAGATAATAATGATAGCTAAGTCATGGAGTTACTATGTCTGCCAAACATCCGGTCATTGCGGTAACAGGATCCAGCGGCGCGGGGACCACCACCACCAGCCTCGCGTTTCGTAAAATATTCGCGCAGTTAAATCTGCATGCAGCCGAGGTGGAAGGTGACAGTTTTCACCGTTACACCCGCCCGGAAATGGACATGGCGATCCGCAAAGCGCGCGACGCCGGGCGGCATATCAGCTACTTCGGCCCCGAAGCGAACGACTTTGGCCTGCTGGAACAAACCTTCATTGAATATGGTCAGAGCGGCAAAGGGAAATCTCGCAAATATCTGCATACCTACGACGAAGCCGTACCCTGGAATCAGGTACCGGGAACATTCACCCCCTGGCAACCTTTACCAGAACCCACTGATGTACTGTTTTATGAAGGTTTACACGGCGGCGTAGTCACGCCACAGCATAACGTTGCGCAGCATGTGGACTTACTGGTCGGCGTGGTGCCTATCGTTAACCTTGAGTGGATTCAAAAACTGATCCGCGACACCAGCGAGCGCGGGCACTCACGAGAAGCAGTGATGGACTCAGTAGTGCGTTCAATGGAAGACTATATCAACTACATCACACCGCAGTTTTCCCGCACCCATCTTAACTTCCAGCGCGTTCCCACCGTCGACACTTCAAACCCGTTCGCGGCAAAAGGTATCCCGTCGCTGGATGAAAGCTTTGTGGTGATCCATTTTCGTAATCTGGAAGGGATCGATTTCCCCTGGCTGCTGGCGATGTTGCAAGGCTCATTCATTTCCCACATCAATACGTTAGTGGTGCCCGGCGGCAAAATGGGTCTGGCAATGGAATTAATTATGCTGCCGCTGGTGCAACGATTGATGGAAGGAAAGAAAATCGAGTAACTCTGCTATTACGCCGGATAAAATACTATCCGGCTTCACAACGGGATAGTTAAATCACGCGGCAACCACTTCATACGAGTGAGTAATATTCACCGCTTTTTCCAGCATCAACGCCACTGAACAATATTTCTCAGCAGAGAGATCAACCGCACGCGCAACCGCTGCGTCTTTCAGGTCGCGACCGGTGACGATAAAATGCAGATTAATGTGCGTAAACAGGCGTGGTGCCTCTTCGCGGCGTTCAGAGGTCAATTTTACTTCACAATCGACCACATCCTGACGCCCTTTTTGCAGGATCGAAACCACATCGATGGCACTGCAACCACCCGCCGCCATCAACACCATTTCCATCGGACTTGGTGCTTTATCGCCTGAATTGCCGTCCATTAAAATCTGGTGACCAGAGGCAGATTCGCCCAGAAAAGTTAACCCTTCGACCCACTTCACTCGCGCTTGCATTTTTGCTACTCCACTGCGTCAATTTTCCTGACAGAGTACGCGTACTAACCAAATCGCGCAACGGAAGGCGACCTGGGTCATGCTGAAGCGAGACACCAGGAGACACAAAGCGAAAGCTATGCTAAAACAGTCAGGATGCTACAGTAATACATTGATGTACTGCATGTATGCAAAGGACGTCACATTACCGTGCAGTACAGTTGATAGCCCCTTCCCAGGTAGCGGGAAGCATATTTCGGCAATCCAGAGACAGCGGCGTTATCTGGCTCTGGAGAAAGCTTATAACAGAGGATAACCGCGCATGGTGCTTGGCAAACCGCAAACAGACCCGACTCTCGAATGGTTCTTGTCTCATTGCCACATTCATAAGTACCCATCCAAGAGCACGCTTATTCACCAGGGTGAAAAAGCGGAAACGCTGTACTACATCGTTAAAGGCTCTGTGGCAGTGCTGATCAAAGACGAAGAGGGTAAAGAAATGATCCTCTCCTATCTGAATCAGGGTGATTTTATTGGCGAACTGGGCCTGTTTGAAGAGGGCCAGGAACGTAGCGCATGGGTACGTGCGAAAACCGCCTGTGAAGTGGCTGAAATTTCGTACAAAAAATTTCGCCAATTGATTCAGGTAAACCCGGACATTCTGATGCGTCTGTCTGCACAGATGGCGCGTCGTCTGCAAGTCACTTCAGAGAAAGTGGGCAACCTGGCGTTCCTCGACGTGACGGGCCGCATTGCACAGACTCTGCTGAATCTGGCAAAACAACCAGACGCTATGACTCACCCGGACGGTATGCAAATCAAAATTACCCGTCAGGAAATCGGTCAGATTGTCGGCTGTTCTCGTGAAACCGTGGGACGCATTCTGAAGATGCTTGAAGATCAGAACCTGATCTCCGCACACGGTAAAACCATCGTCGTTTACGGCACTCGTTAATCCCGTCGGAGTGGCGCGTTACCTGGTAGCGCGCCATTTTGTTTCCCCCGATGTGGCGCAGACTGATTTATCACCCCGATATCAACTATGCACTACGACAAACGCTGGTGCTATGTTTGCCCGTGGCCGTTGGGTTAATGCTTGGCGAATTACGATTCGGTCTGCTCTTCTCTCTCGTTCCTGCCTGTTGCAATATTGCGGGCCTTGATACGCCTCATAAACGTTTTTTCAAACGCTTAATCATTGGTGCGTCGCTGTTTGCCACCTGTAGCTTACTGACACAGCTGCTACTGGCAAAAGATGTTCCCCTGCCCTTTTTGCTGACCGGATTAACGCTGGTACTTGGCGTCACTGCTGAGCTGGGGCCATTGCACGCAAAATTGCTTCCTGCATCGCTGCTCGCCGCCATTTTTACCCTCAGTCTGGCGGGATACATGCCGGTCTGGGAACCGTTGCTCATCTATGCGTTGGGCACTCTCTGGTACGGATTGTTTAACTGGTTTTGGTTCTGGATCTGGCGTGAACAACCGCTGCGCGAGTCACTAAGTCTGCTGTACCGTGAACTGGCAGATTATTGTGAAGCCAAATACAGCCTGCTTACCCAGCACACCGACCCTGAAAAAGCGCTGCCGCCGCTGCTGGTGCGCCAGCAAAAAGCGGTCGATCTAATTACCCAGTGCTATCAGCAAATGCATATGCTTTCCGCGCAAAATAATACTGACTACAAGCGGATGCTGCGTATTTTCCAGGAGGCGCTGGATTTACAGGAACATATTTCGGTCAGTTTGCATCAGCCGGAAGAGGTGCAAAAGCTGGTCGAGCGTAGCCATGCGGAAGAAGTTATCCGCTGGAATGCGCAAACCGTCGCCGCTCGCCTGCGCGTGCTGGCTGATGACATTCTTTACCATCGCCTGCCGACGCGTTTTACGATGGAAAAGCAAATTGGCGCACTGGAAAAAATCGCCCGCCAGCATCCGGATAATCCGGTTGGGCAATTCTGCTATTGGCACTTCAGCCGCATTGCCCGCGTGCTGCGCACCCAAAAACCGCTCTATGCGCGTGACTTACTGGCCGATAAACAGCGACGAATGCCGTTACTTCCGGCGCTGAAAAGTTATCTGTCACTAAAGTCTCCGGCGCTACGCAATGCCGGACGACTCAGTGTGATGTTAAGCGTTGCCAGCTTGATGGGCACCGCGCTACATCTGCCGAAGTCGTACTGGATCCTGATGACGGTATTGCTGGTGACGCAAAATGGCTATGGCGCAACCCGTCTGAGGATTGTGAATCGCTCCGTGGGAACCGTGGTCGGGTTAATCATTGCGGGCGTGGCGCTGCACTTTAAAATTCCCGAAGGTTACACCCTGACCTTGATGCTGATTACCACCCTTGCCAGCTACCTGATATTGCGCAAAAACTACGGCTGGGCGACGGTCGGTTTTACTATTACCGCAGTGTATACCCTGCAACTGTTGTGGCTGAACGGTGAGCAGTACATCCTTCCGCGTCTTATCGATACCATTATTGGTTGTTTAATTGCTTTCGGTGGTACCGTCTGGCTGTGGCCGCAGTGGCAGAGCGGGTTATTGCGTAAAAACGCCCATGACGCTTTAGAAGCCTATCAGGAAGCGATTCGCTTGATTCTGAGCGAGGATCCGCAACCTACGCCACTGGCCTGGCAGCGAATGCGGGTAAATCAGGCACATAACACTCTGTATAACTCATTGAATCAGGCGATGCAGGAACCAGCGTTCAACAGCCATTATCTGGCAGATATGAAACTGTGGGTAACGCACAGTCAGTTTATAGTTGAGCATATCAATGCCATGACCACGCTGGCACGGGAACACCGGGCATTGCCACCTGAACTGGCACAAGAGTATTTACAGTCTTGTGAAATCGCCATTCAGCGTTGTCAGCAGCGACTGGAGTATGACGAACCGGGGAGTTCTGGCGATGCCAATATCATGGATGCGCCGGAGATGCAGCCGCACGAAGGCGCGGCAGGTACGCTGGAGCAGCATTTACAGCGGGTTATTGGTCATCTGAACACCATGCACACCATTTCGTCGATGGCATGGCGTCAGCGACCGCATCACGGGATTTGGCTGAGTCGCAAGTTGCGGGATTCGAAGGCGTAATGCAGGCTAAACCATCGGATAAGGCATTCACGCCGCATCCGACATCTTTTTCCTGATGCGTCGTATTTACGCCCCAATCACCTTAGCCACTGCGTGGGCGAAACGTTGCATCCCTTCATCGATATCCGCATCTTCCACCACCAGCGACGGCGCAAAACGCATCACATCCGGTCCGGCATTCAGCACCATTACGCCAGCCTCTGCGCCCGCATACAGGAAATCACGCGCCTGACCTTTGTACTGTGGTTTCAGCTCCGCGCCAATTAACAGCCCCATACCGCGAATATCGCTAAACACATCGTACTGCTGATCGATCTTCTGCAAATGGTCAACAAAACGCTGGCGTTTCGCCTGAATGCCTTCCAGCACTTCAGGGGTATTAATGATATCAAACGCCGCGCCCGCTACTGCACAGGCCAGAGGATTACCGCCGTAGGTGGAACCGTGAGAACCAGGATGAAACGCAGAAGCAATTTCCGCCGTGGTCAGCATGGCGCTAATCGGGAAGCCGCCGCCTAACGCTTTCGCAGAAGTCAGAATATCCGGCGTCACGCCGTAGTGCATGTAAGCAAACAAATCGCCGGTCCGCCCCATCCCGCACTGCACTTCATCAAACACCAATAATGCCTGATATTGATCGCACAGCTCACGCAAGCCCTGCAAAAACTCTGGCGTCGCTGCCATCACACCGCCCTCGCCCTGGATCAGCTCAACCACCACCGCACAGGTGTGATCATCCATCACCGCTTTCACTGCGTGGAGATCGTTAAAGGGAACGTGGATGATGTCTGCCGGTTTCGGCCCAAAGCCGTCGGAATATTTTGGCTGCCCACCCACCGAGACAGTAAACAGCGAGCGACCATGAAAAGCGTTATGGAAGGCAATAATTTTGGTTTTGAATGGACTATGACGCACACAGGCGTAATGGCGTGCCAGTTTAAAGGCGGTTTCGTTAGCTTCCGTGCCGGAGTTCATAAACACCACGCGTTCGGCAAACGTTGCCTCAATCAGTTTACGCCCAAGACGCAGCGCCGGTTCATTGGTGAAAACGTTACTGATATGCCACAGAGTTTCGCCCTGGGTTTTTAACGCGTTCACCAGCGCAGGATGGCAATGGCCCAACGCCGTAACTGCAATGCCACCCGCGAAATCGACATACTCCTTGCCTTGCTGATCCCAGATTCGGCTGCCCTGACCTTTTACCGGAATGAACTCTGCCGGAGCATAAATCGGCAGGATCACTTCATCGAAAGTCGCGCGTGTAATTGCTGTTTGTTCAATTGCCATCTCATGATCACCCTGTTACGCATAAATCAATGTGAAATTATAATCACAAAATATGCATAAAAAATCACTGAATGGCAATCACAAATCAGCGATGAAGGAAATTAGCCAGCAGTTGATGTCCTTGTTCGCTGAGAATACTTTCCGGATGGAACTGCACACCTTCCAGATCCCACTGGCGATGGCGAATCCCCATAATCTCGCGGGTTTCGCTCCAGGCCGTCACTTCAAAGCACGCTGGTAATGAGTCAGGTTCCACCACCAGCGAATGGTAGCGTGTCACGGTAAGTGGATTTGCCAGCCCCCGAAATACGCCCTCACCGCTATGTGTAATCGGCGAGGTTTTGCCGTGCATGACCTTTGCGGCGCGCACAACTTTACCGCCAAATGCCTGCGCCATTGCCTGATGACCGAGGCAAACGCCAAGAATCGGCAAGCGCCCGGCATAGTGACGAATAACGTCAAGGGAGATCCCGGCTTCATCTGGCGTACAGGGGCCGGGTGAGATGACAATTTTTTGCGGTTTCAGGGCGTCGATATCCGCCAGCGTCAACGCATCGTTGCGCTTAACCAGCACATCCGCCCCCAGTTCACAAAAGTACTGGTAGAGGTTCCAGGTAAAAGAATCGTAGTTATCTATAAGCAGGATCATGGCGGCTCCGGTACGAAAGAACCGCGCTATTTTACTCAGATTCCCCGGCTTCGCTTACCACTTTGCTAAATATCATCTGCAGTGCGGTAAGATCCCCCATTGCCCCACTCTGATTTGCCTGATTCCAGGCCTCTTTTTCGATACCCTGCCAGCTCAGTTGATATCCGGCATGAATCGCCAGTTGCTCGAAGAAGATCCGCTGTGCCAGACCACTTCCCACCCGGAAGGGATGCAGCACGTTGATTTCACAATAGTAATGCGCCAGCCGCTCGACGAACTTCGCTTTCTCCAGGCCAACCAGATAACCTTCTTCCTCCAGATCCTGCATCAGGGCATTGCCCTCTTTTTCGATATAAGCAAAGTGGCAGAACGGCGTATCGCCCTGATAAATATCAACTTCACGCAGTTGCCCTGCCCAGTCGAAAATATCCTGATACAGCTGGCGATGGATAGTGCGCAAATGCGGTAAACCGCGCACCAGCGGACCAAGCTCAATGGTCGCAGCACGCAGCGCCGTCATTTCGTAAGCGGCCTGTTCCAGCCGCTGCTGCTGGCGGATGTTCAGCCGGTTACGCATGATATCAAGGCCTGGATAAAGATACGGATCGCGCCCTTCGCCGAATTTATCGCTCATAGTGCCTCCTCAGCTCTTCAAGGCGCGCTAAAGCCTCTGCGGCAGTATGAGTGACTAAAGGCATCTCGACGCCTTCAAGACGGCGACTGGCCTGAAAATTACGATTACGCTGAAGCTCCCAGAGACGGGACTTTTGCTTATCGGTGAGTTTCTTCACTTGATGCCTCCCTGAACGTGTCCATTTGCCACAAGTATAAGCGGCAAATCCGGGTTACGCCGGGAGAGCAGAAGCGCGGGCAAGATTGCCCGCGCGAGAAATCATTACGGCAGGACTTTAGCGGAAAGGATAACTACCGGTTTTGACGGCACATTCTGGTACGGACCAACGTCATGAGTCGGCACCTGGGAAATCTTATCGGCAACGTCCATGCCTTTCACCACTTTACCAAATACCGCGTAACCGAAATCACGCTGACCATGGTCAAGGAAGGCGTTATCGGCAACGTTGATAAAGAACTGGCTGGTGGCGCTGTCTTTGTCAGCGGTACGCGCCATCGCGATGGTGCCACGCGTGTTGCGCAGGCCGTTATCGGCTTCATTTTTGATTGGCGGGTTTGGTTTTTTCTGCTGCATCTGCTCGGTGAAACCGCCGCCCTGAATCATAAAGCCAGGAATGACGCGGTGAAAGGTAGTGTTGTTATAAAAACCGCTGTTCACATAATCGACAAAGTTTTGCACAGACACTGGCGCTTTTTGTTTATCCAGCTCCAGTTCGATGTTACCAGCTGAGGTTGTCAACAATACGTGCGGGTCCCCTTTCGCTGCCATTGCTGCGGGAGAAAGAGCAGAAAGAGCGAAAACAGCAGCCATCGCCGCCAGGGTCGATTTGAACATGAGATTTCCTTAACAAACAGAGCAGAAAAAAAGCAAGTGAAGAGATTCTAAATAGCCTTCAAGAACAAGGCCATCCCTTTACCTAATTTTACGTATCTGAAATATATGTAACCTGACGATCACTTTTTATTTCGTGATCAAAATCACCTCTTAAAATGCAATTTAGCAACCGATTGCAATAAAACATTTAAACAGATCACAAAATCACCTAAAATCGCCCGCTCGCGGCATATCCCGCTATGCCATTTTATTTTTGAACGCAGGCCAATCATGACTAACAGCAATCGCATCAAGCTCACATGGATTAGCTTTCTCTCCTACGCACTGACTGGTGCGTTGGTTATTGTCACCGGGATGGTGATGGGAAATATCGCCGATTATTTCAATCTGCCTGTTTCCAGTATGAGTAACACCTTCACCTTCCTCAACGCCGGCATTTTAATCTCTATCTTCCTCAACGCCTGGCTGATGGAAATCGTCCCGTTGAAAACGCAGTTACGTTTTGGCTTTCTCCTGATGGTGCTGGCGGTTGCCGGTTTGATGTTCAGCCACAGCCTGGCGCTGTTCTCGGCGGCGATGTTCATTCTCGGGGTGGTCAGCGGCATCACCATGTCGATTGGTACATTCCTGGTAACACAAATGTATGAAGGGCGTCAGCGCGGTTCCCGCCTGTTATTTACCGACTCCTTCTTCAGTATGGCTGGGATGATTTTCCCAATGATCGCCGCGTTTCTACTGGCGCGCAGCATTGAGTGGTACTGGGTTTATGCCTGCATCGGGCTGGTGTATGTCGCTATTTTTATTCTGACTTTCGGCTGTGAGTTCCCGGCGCTGGGCAAACATGCGCCAAAAACGGATGCTCCGGTAGCGAAAGAAAAGTGGGGGATCGGCGTACTGTTTCTCTCTGTTGCGGCGCTGTGCTACATCCTCGGTCAGTTAGGTTTTATCTCCTGGGTGCCTGAGTATGCCAAAGGCCTGGGCATGAGCCTGAACGACGCCGGCACGCTGGTAAGTAACTTCTGGATGTCGTACATGGTCGGCATGTGGGCGTTCAGCTTTATTCTTCGCTTCTTTGATTTGCAACGTATCCTGACCGTACTGGCTGGTCTGGCTGCGATTCTGATGTACGTCTTTAACACCGGAACACCGGCACATATGGCGTGGTCAATTCTCGCCCTGGGCTTCTTCTCCAGCGCGATCTATACCACCATCATCACCCTGGGTTCACAGCAGACCAAAGTACCGTCGCCAAAACTGGTTAACTTTGTCCTGACCTGCGGGACCATCGGTACTATGTTGACCTTCGTAGTTACCGGCCCGATTGTTGAACATAGCGGTCCGCAGGCGGCACTGCTTACAGCAAACGGTCTGTACGCTGTCGTCTTTGTGATGTGCTTCCTGTTAGGTTTCGTCAGCCGTCACCGTCAGCATAACACCCTGACCTCTCATTAATTGCTCATGCCGGACGGCACTATCGTCGTCCGGCCTTTTCCTCTCTTACCCCCGCTACGTGCATCTATTTCTATAAACCCGTTCATTTTGTCTATTTTTTGCACAAACATGAAATGTCAGACAATTCCGTGACTTAAGAAAATTTATACAAATCAGCAATATACCCCTTAAGGAGTATATAAAGGTGAATTTGATTTACATCAATAAGCGGGGTTGCTGAATCGTTAAGGTAGGCGGTAATAGAAAAGAAATCGAGGCAAAAATGAGCAAAGTCAGACTCGCAATTATCGGTAACGGTATGGTCGGCCATCGCTTTATCGAAAATCTTCTTGATAAATCTGATGCGGCCAACTTTGATATTACCGTTTTCTGTGAAGAACCGCGCATCGCTTATGACCGCGTACACCTCTCGTCTTACTTCTCTCACCACACCGCCGAAGAGCTGTCGCTGGTGCGCGAAGGCTTCTACGAGAAACACGGCATCAAAGTTCTGGTCGGCGAACGCGCTATCACCATCAACCGTCAGGAGAAGGTGATTCACTCCAGCGCCGGGCGCACCGTTTTTTATGACAAGCTGATCATGGCGACCGGCTCCTACCCGTGGATCCCGCCAATCAAAGGTTCTGATACTCAGGACTGCTTTGTCTATCGCACCATTGAAGACCTCAACGCCATTGAATCCTGCGCCCGTCGCAGCAAGCGTGGTGCCGTTGTAGGTGGCGGCCTGTTAGGTCTGGAAGCCGCTGGCGCGCTGAAAAACTTAGGTATTGAAACCCACGTTATCGAATTTGCCCCTATGCTGATGGCAGAACAGCTTGATCAGATGGGCGGCGAGCAGCTGCGTCGCAAAATCGAAAGCATGGGCGTGCGCGTTCACACCAGCAAAAACACCCTTGAGATTGTGCAGGAAGGTGTCGAAGCGCGTAAAACCATGCGTTTTGCCGACGGCAGCGAACTGGAAGTCGACTTTATCGTCTTCTCTACCGGTATCCGTCCGCGCGATAAGCTGGCAACCCAGTGTGGTCTGGACGTTGCTCCGCGTGGGGGTATTGTCATTAATGATTCCTGCCAGACTTCCGATCCGGATATCTACGCCATCGGTGAATGCGCAAGCTGGAACAACCGTGTATTTGGTCTGGTAGCACCAGGCTACAAAATGGCGCAGGTCGCCGTTGACCATATTCTCGGTAGCGAAAACGCCTTTGAAGGTGCTGACCTTAGCGCCAAGCTGAAACTGCTGGGCGTAGACGTAGGCGGTATTGGTGATGCGCACGGTCGCACACCAGGCGCACGTAGCTACGTTTACCTCGACGAAAGCAAAGAGATCTACAAACGCCTTATTGTCAGCGAAGACAACAAAACCCTGCTCGGTGCGGTACTGGTGGGCGATACCAGCGACTACGGCAACCTGCTGCAACTGGTGCTGAATGCTATCGAGCTGCCGGAAAACCCGGATTCTCTGATTCTGCCGGCGCACTCGGGTAGCGGTAAGCCGTCTATCGGTGTTGATAAACTGCCGGACAGCGCGCAAATCTGCTCCTGCTTCGACGTCACCAAAGGTGATCTGATTGCTGCCATCAACAAAGGCTGCCACACCGTTGCGGCGCTGAAAGCCGAAACCAAAGCGGGTACTGGCTGCGGTGGCTGTATCCCGCTGGTCACTCAGGTACTGAACGCGGAACTGGCGAAACAGGGCATCGAAGTTAACAACAACCTGTGCGAACACTTTGCTTATTCGCGTCAGGAACTGTTCCATTTGATCCGCGTTGAAGGCATTAAAACCTTCGAAGAACTGCTGGCGAAACACGGCAAAGGCTACGGTTGTGAAGTTTGTAAACCGACCGTCGGTTCGCTGCTGGCCTCCTGCTGGAACGAATACATTCTGAAGCCGGAACATACTCCGCTGCAGGATTCTAACGATAACTTCCTCGCTAACATCCAGAAAGACGGCACCTACTCGGTGATCCCGCGCTCTCCGGGCGGTGAAATCACCCCGGAAGGACTGATGGCAGTGGGTCGTATCGCGCGTGAATTTAATCTCTACACCAAAATCACCGGCTCTCAGCGCCTGGCGATGTTTGGCGCACAGAAAGACGATCTGCCGGAGATCTGGCGCCAGCTGATTGAAGCTGGCTTCGAAACCGGTCATGCCTATGCGAAAGCACTACGTATGGCGAAAACCTGCGTGGGTAGCACCTGGTGCCGCTACGGCGTTGGCGACAGCGTCGGCCTCGGCGTGGAACTGGAAAACCGCTACAAAGGCATCCGTACGCCGCACAAAATGAAGTTCGGTGTCTCCGGCTGTACCCGTGAATGTTCAGAAGCTCAGGGTAAAGACGTGGGTATTATCGCCACTGAAAAAGGCTGGAACCTGTATGTTTGCGGTAACGGCGGCATGAAACCGCGTCATGCGGATCTGCTGGCGGCGGATATCGATCGCGAAACGCTGATCAAATATCTCGACCGCTTCATGATGTTCTACATCCGTACTGCCGACAAACTGACGCGTACCGCACCGTGGTTAGAAAACCTCGAAGGCGGCATCGATTACCTGAAAGCGGTGATCATTGACGACAAACTGGGGCTGAACGCACATCTGGAAGAAGAGATGGCGCGCCTGCGTGAAGCGGTAGTGTGTGAGTGGACTGAAACGGTCAATACGCCGTCTGCGCAGACTCGCTTCAAACACTTCATCAACAGCGACAAGCGTGACCCGAACGTACAGATGGTGCCAGAGCGCGAACAGCACCGTCCGGCAACGCCGTATGAACGTATCCCGGTAACTCTGGTGGAGGACAACGCATGAGCCAGTGGAAAGACATCTGCAAAATCGATGACATCCTGCCTGAAACCGGCGTCTGCGCGCTGTTAGGTGACGAGCAGGTAGCAATTTTCCGCCCGTATCACAGCGACCAGGTGTTTGCGATCAGCAACATCGACCCGTTCTTCGAGTCCAGCGTGCTGTCACGCGGACTGATTGCGGAACACCAGGGCGAGCTGTGGGTCGCCAGCCCGCTGAAAAAACAGCGTTTTCGCTTAAGCGACGGCTTGTGCATGGAAGACGAACAGTTTTCCGTCAAACATTACGAAGCGCGAGTGAAAGACGGCGTGGTGCAGCTGCGCGGTTAATGTTTTAACGGGAGGCGCAATGCCTCCCCTTTTTGCATGGTCCTGTAATAATCTTCGGTATATTGCAGGATATTTTTTAAACTTTTTGTTTTATTTTTTGTTTTTATTTTTTAAAGGATAATCAAATGTTTACAGACACTATTAATAAGTGTGCGGCTAACGCTGCGCGCATTGCACGCCTGTCGGCAAATAACCCGCTCGGCTTTTGGGTCAGCTCCGCCATGGCGGGCGCGTATGTGGGTCTTGGGATCATCCTGATTTTCACGCTCGGTAATTTGCTCGATCCGTCCATACGTCCTCTGGTGATGGGCGCGACCTTTGGTATCGCCTTAACGCTGGTGATTATCGCCGGTTCTGAACTGTTCACCGGACACACCATGTTCCTCACCTTTGGGGTGAAAGCGGGCACCATCAGCCACGGGCAAATGTGGGCAATCCTGCCGCAAACCTGGCTGGGTAATCTGGTCGGTTCCGTCTTCGTTGCCATGTTCTATAGCTGGGGTGGTGGTAGCCTGCTGCCGGTAGATACCAGCATCGTTCACTCCGTCGCGCTGGCTAAAACCACTGCACCGGCAATGGTACTGTTCTTCAAAGGTGCATTGTGTAACTGGCTGGTTTGTCTGGCAATCTGGATGGCGCTGCGCACTGAAGGGGCGGCGAAATTTATCGCAATCTGGTGGTGTCTGCTGGCATTTATCGCGTCCGGCTACGAGCACTCCATCGCTAACATGACGCTGTTCGCGCTCTCCTGGTTCGGCAACCACAGCGAAGCCTACACGCTGGCGGGTATTGGTCATAACCTGCTGTGGGTGACGCTGGGTAATACTTTATCGGGCGCCGTATTCATGGGATTGGGTTATTGGTATGCTACGCCGAAAGCGAATCGTCCGGTTGCGGACAAATTTAATCAAACTGAAACGGCTGCCGGTTAATTACTAAGGGGTTTTTACGTGGATCATTTGCCTATATTTTGCCAATTACGCAATCGCGACTGTCTGATTGTCGGCGGTGGTGATGTCGCGGAACGCAAAGCAAGGTTGCTGTTAGACGCAGGCGCTCGCTTAACGGTGAATGCATTAGCGTTTATTCCACAGTTCACCGCATGGGCAGATGCAGGCATGTTAACCCTCGTCGAAGGGCCATTTGATGAAAGCCTTCTCGACACCTGCTGGCTGGCGATTACAGCGACGGATGATGACGCGCTTAACCAGCGCGTCAGCGAAGCCGCTGAAGCTCGTCGCATCTTCTGTAACGTGGTCGATGCGCCGAAAGCCGCCAGCTTCATTATGCCGTCGATTATTGACCGCTCACCGCTGATGGTGGCGGTTTCCTCTGGCGGTACTTCTCCGGTTCTGGCGCGCCTGTTGCGCGAAAAACTCGAATCACTGCTGCCGCTGCATCTGGGCCAGGTAGCGAAATACGCCGGGCAGTTACGCGGTCGGGTAAAACAACAGTTCGCCACGATGGGTGAACGCCGCCGCTTCTGGGAAAAACTGTTCGTTAACGACCGTCTGGCGCAGTCGCTGGCGAACAACGATCAGAAAGCCATTACTGAAACCACCGAACAGTTAATCAACGAACCGCTCGACCATCGTGGTGAAGTGGTGCTGGTTGGTGCAGGTCCGGGCGATGCCGGGCTGCTGACACTGAAAGGTCTGCAACAAATTCAGCAGGCAGATGTGGTGGTCTACGACCGTCTGGTTTCTGACGATATTATGAATCTGGTACGCCGCGATGCGGATCGTGTTTTCGTCGGCAAACGCGCGGGATACCACTGCGTACCGCAGGAGGAGATTAACCAGATCCTGCTGCGGGAAGCGCAAAAAGGCAAACGCGTGGTGCGGCTGAAAGGCGGCGATCCGTTTATTTTTGGCCGTGGTGGCGAAGAGCTGGAAACACTGTGCAACGCGGGTATTCCGTTCTCGGTGGTTCCGGGTATTACCGCAGCTTCTGGTTGCTCTGCCTATTCGGGTATTCCGCTCACGCATCGCGATTATGCCCAGAGCGTGCGCTTAATTACCGGACACTTAAAAACCGGTGGCGAGCTGGACTGGGAAAACCTGGCGGCAGAAAAACAGACGCTGGTGTTCTATATGGGGCTGAATCAGGCTGCGACTATTCAGCAAAAGCTGATTGAACACGGTATGCCTGGCGAAATGCCGGTAGCAATTGTCGAAAACGGAACAGCAGTCACGCAGCGCGTGATTGACGGTACGCTCACACAACTGGGCGAACTGGCGCAGCAAATGAACAGTCCATCGCTAATTATTATTGGTCGGGTTGTTGGCCTGCGCGATAAACTAAACTGGTTCTCCAACCATTAATTTAATCAGGGCCAGAGAATTCTGGCCTTTTTCGTTTACAACTCTCTTTATATATTCAGCAGATAAAAATATAACTCATTAACAAAAATCATTTGTTTTTGCCCCGTTATATTCACCGTTACAGCGACTTACAAAATTAAGTCATTCACTCACTGACGCCGATTAAATATTCCTGTATCGTTCTTAATGAGCAGTCTACTTATATTCATATAATCAATGAATATTAATCAATATATAATACATAGGGAATGTAAATGAACAAATTTATTAAAGTTGCACTGGTAGGTGCAGTACTGGCTACGTTAACTGCATGTACTGGTCATATTGAAAACCGTGATAAGAACTGCTCTTACGACTACCTGCTGCACCCAGCAATTTCTATTTCTAAAATCATTGGCGGTTGCGGTCCTACTGCACAGTAAGTCTCTGACAGAAATCAGCTAACACCGGTTTAATTGCCCGACGCCCTCTGGATTTTCCGAGGGCGTATTTGTTTCTGCATTCTTTTCGAAAACATCATTCACAAGATTAAATACTGGCAATACTCTCACGCAAAATCCGCAGCACCGTCTCTTCACCGCTGCGATTCGGGTTAATGCGAATCGCACAATGTTCGAGTTGCGGATTCGCCTGGCGGAACGTTCCGGAAAGGCGATAAAAGAGCGGCGGGATTTCATATTTCGACTCTGCACCGACCGGGTAAGGCAACGCGCCACGCTTTTGCGCTTCTTCCAGCACCCTGGCGGCAATCGGCTGATGAAACTCGACAATCAACACCTTCGACTGCGCATTGGCAATGACGGCGCTTTTCACTTCCGGCACTGCACCACCGTTGAGCAAAGCCAGCAACCGTTCAGATACCCCTGCCTGCACCGCGTGCATCACTGGCGCGAACACCAGCCCACGCAACACTTCCAGCGCCTGTGAGCCCTGGATCTGGCTGCCGCCGGAGTAAAGCGTGGCGCGAATCCGACTAATAACATCGGCATCGCCAACCACTGCACCAACGCCCTCCGGCCCAAACAGCTTGAAGCAGGAGAATGTCGAGACATTCGCGCCGCATTCACAGCCGATTCGCGCCACCTTCATCACCGCATAGTTGTCATCGGTTAACGCTGGAACACCTGCCGCGCGCAACGTTGCCAGCACATCTGCCAGCACATAGCTGTCCTGCGGCTGCTGGCGCGTATGCTGCACCAGCGCGGCATCAGGTTGTTGCTCGTCGACGACCTGCTTCAGTGCCGACAGGGCATTGAAATCAGCAGTAATAAGCGTCAGCCCCATCTGCTCAATAATAACCCGTGTCGTTGGGTAAACAGGCGCGTCATGCACCAGAAGACGCTGCCCCGGTTTGAGCAAAGCCGCCAGCCCGGCGCGAATCGCGCCAGTCCCCGCGCCCTGCACCAGCGCCGCCGCTGGTGCATGAAACGCATCTGCCAGCACCTGCTCCACCCGCTGGGTAATGCGCGGTTGATTCAACCCTGGAGTTAACCCTAAATCACCGCCAGTAAGAAACTCGCTGCCGGGGAAATGGCGGCAGATGGTGTCCACCAGCGCAAACTGCTTTTGCTGCGCTTCATTAAGCGTCAGGCTTTGCAGAGGAAACGTCTTCATAGGTGCATTCCTTAAGCCGGAATAAACAGGCCAAACCAGTAAAGAACATTCAGCAGGATGCCGGTGATCATTACTGCCACGACCGGTGCCGCCATTTTCTGTACCGGACGGCCCAGGGATTCGTTGAGGAAGTAAATGGCAACCGCGATAGAGAATCCGGTATAACCCGCCATCTTAATTGCTGCGAAAATCGAACCGACCAGCAGCGCCACTTCCATCAGCATATTCATGGCGTTACGGATGTTATCCGACGCATTACGCACCGACGGGTAGCGTCCCAGCCATTTGCCGATAGAACGAAGCAGCAAGACTTCCGCCGAAATAACCACTGCGCCTAATACCGCTGCAACCATCGGATTCGGCGAGAGATAGCCCACCGCATAAACAAAGGTAAAGCCCGCAACTGCATACACACCCGTTGCTAAGGCGGTGGTGGCAATCAACGGTACAAAACCCAGCCCGCGCATAAATTCTGCCAGTGCCGCCTGGTTGATCAGCGTTTGCGATTGTTCCGGCGTTACGCCTGCGGAATATGCTTTCTCAAGGGTGAAGATCGACACTTCACTGCCAGCAAAAATCTTCATGCTGGCAACGGCGGCAATCAGCGCCCCTACAATAGCGATATACGGTAAGTTTTTGATAATCCGCGACGTGCGTTCTTCAAACACCGAAAGCCCGCTGGCATCGATGTCATTTTCATCACGATGACGCAGGTCGTGAGTTATCGCGATCCCCAGCAGCATCACCATGCCAATAAAGATTTCGATGGATTCAGGGTTAAGATGTGGGAAATAGCGCACGACTACCACACGGGTCATCAGAACAACCACGGCGGCGACCAGACTTTGCTTCCAGCCAAACTGGTAGAAAATCGCCACCAGCGGGAACAGTGCAAAAGCAGAAACCACCGGCGAGCTTAATTCCCCGAGGCTACCTAATACATCCACCGGCAGCGCGGTCAGCAGCTGGTTTACTGGCAACAGGCAAGTAAGGATCAACACGCCCCAGATAGCGCCAAGACCAAACGCCATCAGGCTGTTTATCGCCAGTACGCCGAGGATATCGGTAGGAAGAAAGAGTAACCATGCGTTTAGCAGCCCGGTTTTCAGGGTAAAAGAGATCCCCACCGAGGCCACAAAACCAATGCTCAGACCAAAAGCGATACTCCCCGCCTCGCGACGGTTCATATAGCCTTCAATCAGTTGCGGCAGGATCGGGCGGATGCCGTCATGAAAAACAGCCGCCGAGCGATGCGCCAGAAGCGATGTCATACCCGTCAGGCACGCCACCACGATAATCTGAATATACAGATCCATAGTCGTGCCTTTTATTTCAGATGGTTAATCAGCATCGGAATCGCGTGTTCGACGTGCTCAACGGAAAGGCCAAACGCCACTTTTCCTTCAGCGATCATTTTGGCGATATGCTCGTCTTTCGCTTTAATGCCTGGTTTGGCAATGGTGCAACTTTTGTTATAGCCAATCACCGCGATGGCAATCGACAATGCCGCGCCCGCACCGGTATTACACGCGCCGATGTAATAATCCAGTTGCCCGGATTTCACCTTCATTGCCGCTTCCATGTCGTTGTGAATGAAAACTTCAAAACAGCCAGGAGCCGTCGCTTCAATAGTTTTTTTAATCTGCTCACGCTGTAAGCCTGCAACGCCAATCTTTTTCATGAGTCTGTCCTTATTGGAAAAATTGAGAGGGATTTTCACGTAACATCACATCCACATCGGCCTGACTGAATCCTGACTGGCGCAATTGCGGAATAAAGGTGGTTAGTAAATAGTCATAGCCATAACCACCGTTGGCTTTTAAATGGGAGCGGCGCGTAATATCCATCGACAGCATGACGCGGTTCAGCAACCCACGGTCGCGTAGCGCATGAAGCATCGCAATACGCTTTTCGTCCGGGTAGTAACTGTTCTTACCAATGGTGTCGAACTGCACATACGCGCCGAGATCGATCATCTTCAAAATGTTGTCGAGGTTGTCTTTCAGATCGCAGTGACCAACGGTGACGCGCGAAAGATCAACTCCGTGGGCTTGCAACAAAGCCAGTTGCTCCAGCCCCATCGTGCTGAACGACGTATGCGTGGAGATCGGGCGTCCGGTCTGGTTATGTGCCAGCGCGGCGGCAATAAATACCTTCTCTTCCAGCGGCGTAATCTTCCCTTCGCTGGAGCCGATCTCCGCGATGATCCCGGCTTTCAGTTCCGTGCCATCGATACCCTGCTCAATTTCATCGACCATCTCCTGCGCCAGTTCCTGCACGCTGCGGGTCGCCACATGTTCCGGGAAAAACGCGTCCTGGTAATAACCGGTACAGGCCACCACGTTGATCCCCGTCTCGCGCATTACATCGAGCATAAATTGCGCATTGCGCCCCATGTAACGGTTGGTCATCTCAATCACATTACGCACGCCCCGGGCCATCAGGTCGTTCATCTCCTGGCAAATGAACGAATACTGATCAAGGCGGCAGTCCACGTTGTTTTTAAAGCCGGAGAGATCAATATGCAGATGCTCATGGGCGAGGGTGTAACCCGTCGGATCAAAACTCATAGGGTGTCTCCTGCAAACCGGAGGGAGGAAAGAAAAGAGCGACCATTTTGTGGCGGTGGCGCACGGAAAAATTCACACACGGTAGCCCCCACATCAGAAAGCGTGGTGCGCACACCGATCTGCGTAGTGACCAGCCCTTGCTGATAAACCAGCACTGGCACCACTTCACGGGTATGGTGGCTGTGACCAATGGTCGGATCGTTACCGTGATCCGCCATCACGACCAGGCAATCATCTGGCTGCATCGCCTCGACAAGCCGGGCAAGATTACGGTCAACGACCTGCAAACGTTCGGCATAACTTGCGACGTCTTCTGCGTGACCAGCGAGGTCGGTTTCCTGAATGTTGGTGCAAATAAACGCTGTCTGATGGGTGATAAATTCGTCGAGGGTGATATCCATAATCCGCTGGCTATCCACCAGATTTTGCCAGCTCACGCCATAAGGATTGTTGACGATATCTGCCACCTTACCCACCAGCACGGTTGGCACGCCTGCTTCATACAGTTTTTGTGGCACCTGCACTTTTTCATCGACGCCATAGCCCATATGCACGACCTGGAAACCGTTGTCATAAGCGCCAGAACGCGGCGCATTAATACCAATAAAGCGCCCTTCTTTGCTTTCTGCGGCATCGAGAATACGCTGACTGTCGGTTAACAGGCCGCCAAATGTAATGACCCGACCGACCTGTACCTGGTCACGCACGATACGACCAATTTTGATTGCGTCGTCAAAAGAGATCACAGAGAGATTGGCGGTAATGTTATAGACTTGGCCTAAATCCGCCTCGAGATTATCGCCAATCGCAACCGCCTGATTGACTCACAGAAATTGCAGTTCATCGCCACGGCGCTCCACCTGCCAACCGGCGGATACTAATGCCTGCTCAACACGGTCAATCACATCGCGAAAGGGCATCCGCAGCGGCGGTAACGGGCGCGTGCCTAAAATTTCCTGATGCCCCATAAAGGTATCGCCACCTTCATGTTGCAGCTCTGCCACACCCCAGGTTGCGGAGTCTGACGGCTGCATATCACCTGGCGCATAACCCAATGCGTTGATTAGCCCCAGCTTCTCCAGCGTTGGTAGCTGCAAATGCGGCAGCTGGCTCAGGATGTGACCACAGGTATTCGCTCCGGCATCTTGCGGGCGCACCAGCGTGACATCTTTCATTGCACCTACGCCAAAGCTATCAATCACTAACACCACAAATCGCGCCATTACGCCTCCAGAGAGTTTCCAAGACTGTCATAACGACCGACAATTTCCGGTTCGCCACGCTGAATACCCGATACCAACACCACATCACTGCGGGTAACAAAAATCTGCGTACGAAAACAGAACACTACGGCACTACTCACCGGAAACTCGCCTGCTAACGGCAGGTAATAGTCGATACTGCTGTCATCCACAGTTTTGAGATTTGTTTCAGTAATCTTTTGATTTTCTGGCGTAAACACCAGCGCATGTTGCGCATGACCACGACGGTAATAACCGCCGCCGTAGCAGTAGCTGTCGCCACGGAAATGGTGGGAAATTTCACTTAACCAAAGCATCGCGATACGTTCAGGCTAATCGCCCTGCTGGTTTGCCGGAATTGTGCCCGTCAGCGCATGACCGGGTTCGGCATGAGTCACACCGTATTGCGCCAGCAATGGCAACGAAGTGCAGCTGGTCGCAGAAGGTGCGTTCAGTTGCTCAATCGCAATACCAGATTTCGCCAGTTGATCCCGTGCCTGTATCAGCGTGTGAAGATTCGGTGTCGGCAAAACTTTCCCGGCAGCCTCATCCCAAAGCAGGCAAGGGAAATGGGTTAGTCCGGCTAAATGCAGCCCCGGCAGTTTCTTAATTTCAGCAACCACCTCGTGCAGCGAATGCTGTACAAAACCGCTCTCCTGCCCCGGATAAAGAAAATCATCGTCGCTATAAACTTTGAGCAGCACAGACTGGATTCGCCCGGCTTTCACCGCCGCCGCAGAAACTTCCCGCGCTTTGTCGAGAGTAAACACGGTGATGACGTCGGTGCCCTGTTCAACGGCGTCAGCAACCTGATGACAAGGGATTTGTACCAGATGCCCCTGATGCGCCACCGGCAAACCAGCGCGGCGCATGACTCGCGCCTCTTTGTAATCCACCGCCACAATGCCGCTGTAGCCCAACGCCAGCAGTTTTTCCGCCAGCCATGGGTTACGACCGAATTGTTTGGTCATCAGATACAGTTCAATGCCGTAAAGCCGCGCCGTCTCAATCTGCCGCTTACCGTTTTCCAGTATCTGATCCACGTCGATCACCCAGCTGTCCGGGGCGATCTTGCCCTGCTGCCACAGACTTAAAGCGGCGGAAATCAGCGCCGGGTTCTGGCGTTTCAATGCTTCTACAAACATCTTGTTGCCTCGTTTCTGTTCCTTGAATTAAATATTCATTTTTTTGAATATTTAGATTGTGCGACGTGGATTTGCCGAATGCCTCAGATACTTTCGTTAGCAGCCATCCATAATCCATAAAGGTTGGCCAGCAAATAGCCTTCTTCACACGGGTTAACTTCCAGTGCGAATTCCTTCAACAACACCTGATGCAATTGCACAACGGCTTGCCAGTGGCTGGATTGCGCCAGCTCTGCCAGCAACTCGTTATCCAGTGGCTCAATTTCTTCACCACGGCGACTGCGCATCAGTGCACTCGCCATATGTGTCATCGCCATCGTTCCTTGCTCACTGCGCACCGGCAGATGGCACTCTGTTTCCAGTACCTTGACGACCTGCATCATGCCTTTGCAGATGTCCTTATCAATAACGCCTGCATCGCAAAGCAGGTTGAGTCTGGTTTCCATATCAGATGCCTTTCGTTTAATAACTCGGTTCCTGTTCCCCACTCACCACCCGTTGTTGATGGGCGAGCAGGGCGTGTTTATCTACAACGGCACGCAGCAGTTGTTGCATTGGGTAATCATCGACTCGCGTCAGGACCACGGCTTCGGTGGCCTGTAAAAATCGCGGATCGTCTGTGAGCGGCGTCGCCTCTAATCCCAGCATGGTCAGTTCGTTTTCCGCCACCACGTTCCAGATAACCGCATCAACATCGCCTTTAACAATGCGTTGTAAACTCTCGTGATAAGAGAGATCGACTCGTTCCACATCACTACCGCCAAAAAAGACATCAGTCATGATTTTCTGATCCGCCGAACGGTTATCCAGCCCCACGCGCTTCACGTTTGCAGACTCGCCTTTACGGCAAATCAACTGGTGCTCGCCAACGTAGGTGTGCGGCCCCAACTCCAGCGCGAGGCATAACCCTTTTTGCGTGAGATAACTTTCCGCCGCCAGTCGGGAAACCACCGCCATGTCATACACGCCGTTAAGTAAACACTCCACGCGAATATCCGCGCCGCGCATATGCGCATAGTAAAAAGGAATGCCATCAAACTGGGCTTTCAATCCGCTCGCTAAACCTTCGTACAAGCGGGTATAGGGCAAAGGCATCGCACATACCACGTTGTTGATATCCACATGACTCAGCAATGCTTTGTTATCCATCTCGACCAGATAACTGCCATTGCGCCCACGGCGTTCAATCCGTATCGCTCCGCTTGATTCCAGCGTTTTCAACGCGGCCTGCGTCAGGCCAACGGATGAACGGCATTCAGTGGCCAGTTCATCTATAGTTTTCAATCGGTTACCGCACTTTTCACCCAACAAATAACGGGCCAGCGTCGTGATGACGACGCCTTCTTTTTTGATAAACGTTCGACGCATAATAAATTTTCAGTAAATTGAATATTTATATCTTCAGGAATTTGAAGATAAGGCGCAACTGTGAGATGTGGAAACGGCGAGGCGCTTCACATTTTTTCGGATTATTGCAAATGAGGATAAAAAAACCGGGTTTCCCCGGTTTTGGCATTAATGTTAAATTACGGCTTCGCCACAAAACCAATCGCTTCGTACACCGCTTTTAGCGTACGGGAAGCGTGCGCGCTGGCTTTTTCTGCGCCGTCTTTCATCACCTGTTGCAGGAAGGCTTCATCGTTGCGGAAACGGTGGTAACGTTCCTGCAATTCAGTCAGCATACCGGAAACGGCATCAGCCACTTCACCTTTCAGATGACCATACATCTTGCCTTCGAACTGTTTTTCCAATTCCGGGATACTCTGGCCCGTTACCGCAGAAAGGATATCCAGCAGGTTGGAAACGCCCGCTTTGTTCTGCACATCGTAGCGAACTACCGGCGGCTCGTCGGAGTCGGTGACCGCGCGTTTGATTTTCTTCACTACCGATTTCGGATCTTCCAGCAGGCCAATAACGTTATTGCGGTTATCGTCAGACTTGGACATCTTCTTGGTCGGCTCCAGCAGCGACATTACGCGCGCGCCGGATTTCGGAATAAACGGCTCCGGCACCTTAAAGATATCGCCGTACAGCGCGTTGAAACGCTGGGCGATATCACGGCTCAGTTCCAGGTGCTGTTTCTGGTCTTCACCCACCGGTACCAGATTAGTTTGATACAGCAGGATGTCCGCTGCCATCAGCACCGGATAGTCAAACAGACCAGCGTTGATGTTCTCGGCATAACGCGCAGATTTATCTTTAAACTGCGTCATGCGGCTCAGTTCGCCGAAGTAGGTATAGCAGTTCAGTGCCCAGCCTAACTGCGCATGTTCCGGTACGTGGGACTGAACAAAAATGGTGCTTTTCTCAGGATCGATACCACAAGCCAGATACAAGGCCAGCGTATCCAGCGTCGCTTTACGCAGCTTCTGTGCATCCTGGCGCACGGTGATCGCGTGTTGGTCAACGATACAGTAAATGCAATGGTAGTCATCCTGCATGTTTACCCACTGACGCAGCGCACCCATGTAGTTACCAATGGTCAATTCACCTGAGGGCTGTGCGCCACTAAAAACGATGGGCTTAGTCATTTTTCGATTCCTGATTTTCGCTATGCGGAAGCCCTAATGCGGGCAGAAGGTCATTTATAGACTGATAAATTACATCAGGCTGGCTGAGATCGATAGCCTCGCCGTAGTTATATCCGTAGGTTAAGCCAACTGATGGGCAACCTGCCGCTTTTGCTGCCTGAATATCATTGCGTCGTGAGTCGCCAACAAACAGCATCTGTTGTGGAGCAATTCCCATCCGCTCAGCCACCAGTAACAGCGGGTCCGGATGCGGTTTTTTGTTTTGCACATCATCACCACCAATCACCACGCTGAAGTATTTGGCGATATCTAAGGCTTCGAGCAGCGGCGCGACGAACGGCGTCGGTTTGTTGGTGACCAGGCCTAGCGGCAGGCCTTTAGCCTGCAACGCGCCCAACGTATCGGCAACGTGCGGGAACAAAAACGTCCCCTCTTCGGCAACCTCGCCATAGTAGCGATCGAACAGTTTACGCAGAATACGTACCTGTTCTTCTGCCGGAATGTCGTCATCAACGGGCGGTTTACCCATTGTTTTACGCAGAGTCGCACGTTCCTGACGCGCCCAGGTCAATGCGCGCTCCATCAGAACATCTGCGCCGTTACCAATCCAGGTAATAACGCGTTCTTCACCTGCGACGGGCAACTCCAGCGCATACAGCGCCATATCTACCGCAGCAGCAAGACCGGGAGCACTGTCCACCAGCGTACCGTCGAGATCAAAAGCGACGCCGCGAATATCTTCAAACTTACTCATGACTTACCTTTGCCAGTTCACTGCGCATTTCATCAATGACTTTTTTATAGTCTGGCTGGTCGAAGATTGCCGAACCGGCGACGAACATATCCGCGCCCGCCGCAGCGATTTCGCCAATGTTGTTCACCTTCACGCCACCGTCCACTTCCAGACGAATGTCAAAGCCAGACTCGTCGATACGACGACGTACTTCGCGCAGTTTATCCAGTGTTTGAGGAATGAAAGACTGACCGCCGAAACCAGGATTGACGGACATCAGCAGGATCACATCCAGCTTATCCATCACGTAATCCAGATAGCTCAGAGGTGTCGCCGGGTTAAATACCAGACCCGCTTTACAGCCATTTTCTTTAATCAGTTGCAGCGTGCGGTCAACATGCTCGGAGGCTTCTGGATGAAAGGTAATGATGCTGGCACCAGCGGCAGCGAAATCAGGCACAATGCGATCGACAGGTTTCACCATCAGGTGTACGTCGATAGGGGCGGTAATGCCATAGTTACGCAAGGATTTCAGCACCATTGGCCCAATCGTCAGATTGGGAACATAGTGGTTATCCATGACGTCAAAATGCACGACATCAGCGCCAGCTGCCAGGGCTTTTGCGGTATCTTCACCCAGGCGGGCAAAATCAGCCGACAGAATTGAGGGGGCAATCAAATACTGTTTCATCCGCTTCTCCTTGAGAATTATTTTTTCGCGGGTGAAACGACTCCTGGTTTGTACAAAGCCAGCAGTTCGTCCACCTTTTTACGTGTGCCGCCGTTACTGCTTATACTGCGTCGAACTTTGACGACATGCAATTTTGCGCGCTGATACCACTCACGCGTTAACATCGTATCGTGATTGGAGATCAGCACAGGAATATGGCGATCAACCAGACCTTCGGCGATCTCCGCCAGATGCGCTTGTTGTTCAAGCGTAAAACTGTTTGTGTGATACGCCGTAAAGTTGGCGGTCGCAGACAGCGGTGCATAAGGCGGATCGCAATAGACGACGGATGCATCATCTGCGCGCGCCATGCTATCGGCGTAAGACTCACAATAGAAAAAGGCATTCTGCGCTTTTTCAGCGAAGTGATACAACTCTGCTTCCGGGAAATAGGGTTTTTTGTAGCGGCCGAACGGCACGTTAAACTCACCGCGCAGATTGTAACGACACAGGCCGTTGTAACCGTAGCGGTTCAAATATAAAAACAGTACCGCCCGACGGAACGGATCCTGGCTTTTGTTGAACTCTTCGCGGAACTGATAGTAAACCTCGGCGCAATTTGTTTCGGGAACAAACAGCTCGCGTGCGGCCTGTACGTACTCATCAGTACGCATCTTCACAATGTTATAGAGACTGATCAGGTCGCTATTGATATCGGCAAGGATATAACGAGAAAAGTCGGTGTTGAGAAACACCGACCCGGCACCTACAAAAGGCTCAACCAGACATTCGCCCTTGGGCAAATGCCGTTTAATATCATCAAGCAGGGGATACTTGCCCCCTGCCCACTTCAAAAAAGCGCGATTTTTCTTCATGCTGACTAACTAATTACACCTTCTCCGGCTGTGGAGAAAGCTCCGACAGCATCCAGCGCTTCAGGCAGCTCCCGCAACGATAAACCATTGCGGGAGATAACCTTGATTACTTCAGATCGGCCTGTACCTGACGCAGCGGTTTCGCCCACGGGTTTTTGGCCTGGACATCTGCTGGCAATGTAGATACCGCTTTTTTCGCCTCTTCTTTCGAAGCGTACACGCCAGAAACCAGGACATACCACGGCTGACCATTACGCGTCGTTTCATAGACAACGTAGTTTTTCAGATTCTCTTTCTTCGCCCAACCGTTCAGGTTGTCGTAGTTAGAGGAACTGCTCAGCTGCAGAGTGTAATGGCTGGACGGTGCCGATTTCAACGAACCCACATTACCTGCGGTCTTCCCTCCAGCGGCTGGTGTTGCCGTGGTTTGCGCCGGGGATGCCGTCTGTACTGGAGCCGTAGTCGCCGTCTCTTTTGGTGCTGGCGTAGAAGTCGCAGCCGGTGCCTTCGTGCTCGCCACAGGAGCAGCTGGTTCAGTACGCTTCGGCGTCTGTGCTACCGGCTTCGGTTCCGTTTTCACGGTTGCTTGCGGTTTTTTCGGTTCAATCACCGCCTGCTGACGAGCTGGACGCGTAGTGGCCGGACGTTCAGCAGTTTGCGTTTTCGCCGTGTCACGCGATGCATTGCCATTGCGTACTGGCGCGACAGTTGCTGGTTCAGTCGGCAATGTAGAATTGACCGCCACATTGTTCAACTGTTGCTGATTTTGTGGCTGGGTCAGCGCATTGTTCAGGTCACCCTGCACTTCAACACGTTGTTGACCATCCGTTGCCGCCGGGGTTTGCCCTTGAGTCGGCGTAGAAGAGATCGGCGGCAGAGAAACATCCTGCTGAGTATTTTCCGCAGACGTGGTTCCCGGCGCTGGCTGCACGCCATTCGCCTGATCGGTCGCATTGCCAGCAAGATCAATACTCTTCTCGCCAGACGCGGTTTGATCGCTGGAAGTGGTCGAGGGGGCTTTTAGCGCAGAACCGATACCGATGATCAACAGCAGTAGAACCAGAATGCCGACGCCCATCATCATATACTGACGAGAAGCGGGTTTACTGGCTGCTTTTTTGCGCTTACGCGGACGACGCTCTACGCGCTCTTCATCCACGGTTTCATCTTCGGATTCGTCAATTTCTTCTTCGATTTCCGGTTCCTCATTGCGCTCTTTTTGCGCACGAGTCGGACGGCGATCGTCAGTGTCATCAAGTTCAATATCATCAAAATTGATCTGCGGTTCGCCACGTTCAGTACGCTCAGAACGTTCAGAAGATTGACGAGAACGACCAGTACGACGATCGCTGGGATCGGGTTTCAGCTCGTCTTCTGGTTTGAATTCATCCATTTAACACCCCACTAAAAGGTTAATGCTTACCACGTTGCAATTAACCTGAAGCTAATAGACCGCTTGATAAGCGGCCTGACCTTTCTTGTTGTTACGCTGATTGACAATCGGCAATGGCGTTAAGAACAAGCTCGTGCGAAACACCGCTGCGAACTTCACTCTTACCAATTGCCAACGGAAGAATTAAGCGCATCTCTCCCGCAAGGACTTTCTTGTCACGCAGCATATGCGGTAAATACGCCTGCGCGGACATTTCGCGCGGCCCATTGACCGGTAACCCAGCCCGCGTGAGCAGAGTTATAATACGCTGCGTTTCGGCAGAACTAAACTGCCCGAGACGTTCCGACGTCCGCGCCGCCATCACCATACCCGCAGCGACCGCTTCACCATGTAACCAATTGCCATACCCCATTTCAGCTTCAATGGCATGACCAAAGGTGTGTCCCAGATTCAGTAAAGCACGTAACCCGGTTTCGCGCTCGTCGGCGGCGACAACTTCTGCCTTCAGTTCACAACAACGGCGAATACAGTACGCCATTGCCGGACCGTCCAGACGCAACAACGCATCCAGATTCTCTTCCAGCCAGTTGAAAAACGCACCGTCAAGAATAATGCCGTATTTGATGACTTCTGCCAGCCCCGACGCTAACTCACGCGGGGGAAGCGTTTTCAGACAGTCGAGATCCACCACCACTGAAGCAGGCTGGTAGAACGCGCCAATCATGTTTTTACCGAGGGGATGGTTGACCGCAGTTTTGCCGCCAACGGAGGAATCGACCTGCGACAGTAACGTCGTCGGGACTTGAATGAAACGAACACCGCGCTGATAACTCGCCGCCGCGAAGCCGGTCAGATCGCCCACTACGCCGCCGCCAAGCGCCACCAGCGTAGTATCGCGACCATGCGGCTTTTGTAACAACGCCGTAAAGACGGTATCGAGTACAGCCAGGCTTTTATACTGCTCGCCGTCAGGAAGGATAACGCTATCGACGTTAACACCCGCCTGTTCAAGTACGCCGCGGACCTTATCGAGATACAGAGGAGCCAGGGTTTCGTTGGTGACCAACATGACCTGCTCGCCCGATTTCAGCGGTAAGAATGAAGCTGGTTCATTAAACAAACCAGATGCGATGGTAATTGGGTAACTACGTTCCCCGAGAGTAACGACAATCCTCTCCATAACGCGACATCCACCTTAATTACTGTACCCGCAGACGAGTGTATATAAAGCCAGAATTAGTTGCTTTCCAGCATGTGAATAATCTGGTTTGCAACCACTTTAGCGCTTTGATCATCAGTACGAATGGTCACGTCGGCAATCTCTTCATACAGCGGATTGCGTTCATTGGCCAACGCTTCCAGAACTTCACGTGGCGGTGTTTCAACGTGCAGCAACGGGCGTTTTTTATCACGCTGCGTGCGTGCAAGTTGCTTTTCGATGGTCGTTTCAAGATAAACGACAACGCCACGAGCGGAAAGACGGTTACGCGTTTCACGGGATTTCACAGAGCCGCCGCCAGTAGCCAGCACAATACCCTGTTTCTCGGTCAACTCATTGATGACCTTTTCTTCGCGATCGCGGAAGCCTTCTTCGCCTTCTAAATCGAAAACCCAGCCCACATCAGCTCCGGTTCGTTTCTCAATCTCTTGATCGGAATCGTAAAATTCCATATTGAGTTGTTGAGCTAACTGGCGCCCAATAGTGCTTTTTCCGGCACCCATAGGCCCAACCAGAAAGATATTGCGTTTCTCTGCCATTTTTTCGGTACTACTAAGACTATTCGTTAATGATAAACCCGCTTCGCTCAGAGAGCGCCGCAGGACATGAACTGAAACCTCATAAGATATTGCGAGAGTCAGACTGAAAATTATCTCAATACTCCAGCGGGTTTGGCAACTGAATAAATCACCCATCCCTCTGCATATCTGGTCGCTGCAAGCGCGCTGCCTTGCTACCACCGCTCTGGCGATAAATCACCGGGTAAGATTAGCGTAAAAAAGACAGCAAAATGCCGCCTGAATGATAAATCATCATCATGGAACGCAGGCAGCGAAGAGCACCAACTCTCAAATCGGTACTCCTTGTATGCTAAATACCTGCGCGCGTCAAATAGATGAAACACGTTCAGCGTAAAAACATTACCGCTTTTACGGCTGTTTACTCACTGGAAACCAGTCGTGGCGTGATAAACACCACTAACTCGCGTCGTTCATCTTCTTTTCCGTCATGACGAAATAATTGCCCGAACCAGGGAATGTCGCCAAGCAACGGCACGCTATCCTGACCCGATTTATTTTTACGGGTAAAAATGCCGCCCAGCGCCAACGTTTCTCCGCTTTTGACCTCGACCTGCGTTTCGATCTCCTGCTTATCAATCGCCAGCACTTCGCCATCGGCCTGCTGTAGCACCTGCCCCGGAACGTTCTGGCTGATGTGTAATTTCAGCCGGATGCGACCTTTTTGTAACACCGTGGGCGTGACCTCCATCCCCAGGACTGCCTCTTTAAATTCCACCGACGTCGCGCCACTTTCCCCGCTGGAAACTTGATATGGAATTTCGCTCCCCTGTTTAATGCTGGCAGGCTGAAGATGTGAGGCCAGCAGACGCGGACTAGCGATAATATCCAGCTGCTGTTTTTGTTCGAGCGCAGAAAGCTCAAGATCCAGCAAACGTCCGTTGATGCGCCCAATGTTAAAACCGACATGCGTTGTCGCCGTCGCTACGGAGAGGTCGCTGCCAAGCGTGGTGACTTGCCCAACGCCACCAGCTTGTTGCGCATCGGCCAGCGTCCATTTCACGCCTAACTCACGCAAACTTTTTTCATTAATGGTGACAATATGCGCCGACAGCTCAACCTGCCCGACCGGCAGATCCATTTGCGCTACCCACTGTTCAAGGGCGCTTAACGCCGTTTTGTTATCTCGTAGCAAAAGGCGATTGGTGCGTTTATCGACGGTCATACTCCCTTTGGCACTCAGTAGCTTTTCCCCAGCTTTCGCCAGCTCTCCGGCGTCGGCGTATTGCAGAGTAATATTGCGATTTTCCAGCGGCAGATTTGCCTGCGCCCGCGCCTGCTCCGCTTCCTGACGGGCGATATTGTCATTCTGCCAGGCAATGGAATGCACTGAGAGAATGTTGCCCTCCTGGCGCGTTATCAGTCCGGCGCTTTTCACTACAGTTTGTAGTGCCTGCTTCCAGGGAACATCTGTTAGATGTAACGACACCGTACCGCTGACGTCTGGCGACACCACCAGGTTCAACTTCTCCTGTTCAGCCAGCGCCTGCAACACCTGAGCTACCGGAACGTCATCCACCATCAGCGTCACTTTTTGCGGCTTTGCCGCCTGTACGCCGGGTATCAGCATCAACAGTAGTGCGGCTATCCATTGCTTCATTTGTATCTCCTTGCCGTTGCCACAACCATTGTGGCGGTTCGCAGTTTGTCCCGGTACCCAGCGTTAGTACGTCTGGCGTCAGCTGTAAAATTGTCCAGCCGTTTTCCAGCACATCGTTTTGCTGCACCCGTCGCCATTTCTTTTGCCCGTCTTTTATTACACCGATGATGCGCTCGCCTCGCCCTACCATCCCCTGATAGCGCCACTGGCTAAGTTCGCTAATCCGGCATAGATCTTCCGGCGGTTTAAAAGGGTCACGCATACCGGTTAAAAGGCACAATGCAATACCTGCCAACAACCAGCGTTTAACCCTCATGCGGCGTCTCCAGTTGTAGGGTGAACAAAAGATCATCACCTTCCACGCTTAATGAAAAACGGCTCACGCTGACGTTGCGCTCTGCCAGCCGTGTAAATGCCGACGGCACTGCTTCCCACAGCGTTTTCAACGCCAACTCGCCTCCCTGCGCGGATGGATGCCAGGAAACCAGTTGCGCGCCGGATAACTGAAAATCCAGTGGCGAAAAGGGCAGCGTTTTTTCCTCGCTGAAGGGAGTGGTGTCTACCAGGCGATACAGTGCGGCCCACTGCTGGTGATGACTTGCCCGTAGTCGAATTAATGCGTCGCTCTCTTCATGATGTGTCGATGACAGAAAAATGAGCGTAACTAACATCAGCAACCAGACTGCCCAGCAAAGCTGGCGGAGACGGGGTGATGTGGCGAACCACCAGTCAAAGAACATGTTCATCGCTAACCTTCCTTGTTAACTGATACTCAAATTGCCAGCGTCCCTGCGCATCCTGCTGCGTGGCCCCCCGCTGATTGAGATGAAAAGACGCATCCTGGCGGAGTGACGTTTCCAGTGCGTTTAACGCGGTAATGCTTGTTGTCAGCCCCTTGATCTCCAGCGTTCCCTGCTGCCAGCTTATCGTTGTCAGCCAGGCGTGCTCGGGTAAAAGCGCCGCCAGTGCTTCCAGCGCAGATTGCCAGTCGCGGGTAAATTGTCGCTGGCGCTGCCGTTGCAAACGCTGTTCGCGTAACTGCTGTTGCTGCAGCAAACGTGGTTTCGTTATCTGTAAGCTGCGGGCGAGTTGTTGTTCCCCCTGAAGCAAAACGGCGTCTACGCGAGCTTCGGCGCTGCTTGTCAGACGCAGTATTAGCGTTATCCCGACGGCCAGCAGCAGAGGCGCAACGAACATCAGCAACCAGAAACGAAGAAAAGCGGTCCGGCGTTGCTGTCGCCAGGGCAAAAAATTAATTGGCGGGTTCATCAGTACGCCTTCCCAAGCGCCAGCCCCAGCGCGATGGCAAAGTCTCCACCTGGCGGCGGTAACGGCGGCTGACGAACAGAAACGGCCTCCCAGGGATCAAATCCGCCTTCGCCACATATCGCGACGCTTTCGGGATCAACGGATAACGCTGCCGCCAGCTCCTTCGCGCTAGTCATCCCCACCGCCAGTTTGCGCCCCCAGCGATAGCGCGTCGCCCACAGCCACTGTTCGTTATCACGCCAGGCCAGACATTGCTGATGAGAAGGTAAAAAAGGCAGGAATCGCTGTAATGCACTGGCATCCGGGGTGATCGCACTAACATGAACACGCAACCTTTCTGCCAGAGTAAGCAGCGTTGCCAGCTCTTTGCTTTGCGCGGCAGTCACGTTATAGGCGGGACTGAGTGAGTCTTCGCTGTAATCGAAGCGCAGGGAGTCCGGATCCATATCCAGCTCGCGGGCCATCGTCCCGGAAAGCCAGGCCGTTTGCTCCCGCTCACCGAGGGACATCGGCGGGCGCGGAAATGACCGCTGTAATGTGCGACTGGCGGGAAACGCCAACATGATGTGATGGCGCTGCGGCAGTTCGCGACTCCACGGTAACAACGTTTTAGCCAGCCGCTGCGCATCAACAATCCGCCCATCTTTGATAATGTCGTGCGCCAGCGGCAACCGCCACCAGCGTTGCAAAAAGCATTCTTTTGCGCCCCGCACAATAGCAACCGCTACCGCTTCTTGCTGTTGTAAATGCAAACCAATTTGCCAGATCTTAAATGCCATTGTGATGATCTCCTTATCACCCGTCACTCTGACGGGTATATCAATGCGTCTGGCTTGCCTTTATACTACCGCGCGTTTGTTTATAAACTGCCCAAATGAAACTAAATGGGAAATTTCCAGTGAAGTTCGTAAAGTATTTTTTGATCCTTGCAGTCTGTTGCATTCTGCTGGGAGCAGGCTCGATTTATGGCCTATACCGCTACATCGAGCCACAACTGCCGGATGTGGCGACATTAAAAGATGTTCGCCTGCAAATTCCGATGCAGATTTACAGCGCCGATGGCGAGCTGATTGCTCAATACGGTGAGAAACGTCGTATTCCGGTTACGCTGGATCAAATCCCGCCGGAGATGGTGAAAGCCTTTATCGCGACGGAAGACAGCCGCTTCTACGAGCATCACGGCGTTGACCCGGTGGGGATCTTCCGTGCAGCAAGCGTGGCGCTGTTCTCCGGCCACGCGTCACAAGGGGCGAGTACCATTACCCAGCAGCTGGCGAGAAACTTCTTCCTCAGTCCAGAACGCACGCTGATGCGTAAGATTAAGGAAGTCTTCCTCGCGATTCGCATTGAACAGCTGCTGACGAAAGACGAGATCCTCGAGCTTTATCTGAACAAGATTTACCTTGGTTACCGCGCCTATGGTGTCGGTGCTGCGGCACAAGTCTATTTCGGAAAAACGGTCGACCAACTGACGCTGAACGAAATGGCGGTGATAGCCGGACTGCCGAAAGCGCCTTCCACCTTCAACCCGCTCTACTCGATGGATCGTGCCGTCGCGCGGCGTAACGTCGTGCTATCGCGGATGCTGGATGAAGGGTATATCACCCAACAACAGTTCGATCAGACACGCACTGAGGCGATTAACGCTAACTATCACGCGCCGGAGATTGCTTTTTCTGCGCCGTACCTGAGCGAAATGGTGCGCCAGGAGATGTATAACCGTTATGGCGAAAGTGCCTATGAAGACGGTTATCGCATTTACACCACCATCACCCGCAAAGTGCAGCAGGCCGCGCAGCAGGCGGTACGTAATAACGTGCTGGACTACGACATGCGCCACGGCTATCGCGGCCCGGCAAATGTGCTGTGGAAAGTGGGCGAGTCGGCGTGGGATAACAACAAGATTACCGATACGCTGAAGGCGCTGCCGACCTATGGTCCGCTGCTGCCTGCCGCAGTCACCAGCGCCAATCCTCAGGGAGCGACGGCGATGCTGGCGGACGGGTCGACCGTCGCATTGAGTATGGAAGGCGTTCGCTGGGCGCGTCCTTACCGTTCGGATACTCAGCAGGGACCGACGCCGCGTAAAGTGACCGATGTTCTGCAAACGGGTCAGCAAATCTGGGTTCGTCAGGTTGGCGATGCATGGTGGCTGGCACAAGTGCCGGAAGTGAACTCGGCACTGGTGTCGATCAATCCGCAAAACGGTGCCGTTATGGCGTTGGTCGGTGGCTTTGATTTCAATCAGAGCAAGTTTAACCGCGCCACCCAGGCACTGCGTCAGGTAGGTTCCAACATCAAACCGTTCCTCTACACCGCGGCGATGGATAAAGGTCTGACGCTGGCAAGTATGTTGAACGATGTGCCAATTTCTCGCTGGGATGCAGGTGCCGGTTCTGACTGGCAGCCGAAGAACTCACCACCGCAGTATGCCGGTCCAATTCGCTTACGTCAGGGGCTGGGTCAGTCGAAAAACGTGGTGATGGTACGCGCAATGCGGGCGATGGGCGTCGACTACGCTGCAGAATATCTGCAACGCTTCGGCTTCCCGGCGCAAAACATTGTCCACACCGAATCGCTGGCGCTGGGTTCAGCGTCCTTCACCCCAATGCAGGTGGCGCGCGGCTACGCGGTCATGGCGAACGGCGGCTTCCTGGTGGACCCGTGGTTTATCAGCAAAATTGAAAACGATCAGGGCGGCGTGATTTTCGAAGCGAAACCGAAAGTAGCTTGCCCGGAATGTGATATTCCGGTGATTTACGGTGATACGCAGAAATCGAACGTGCTGGAAAATAACAATGTTGAAGATGTCGCTATCTCCCGCGAGCAGCAGAATGTTTCTGTACCAATGCCGCAGCTGGAGCAGGCAAATCAGGCGTTAGTTGCGAAGACTGGCGCGCAGGAGTACGCACCGCACGTCATCAACACTCCGCTGGCATTCCTGATTAAGAGTGCTTTGAACACCAATATCTTTGGTGAGCCAGGCTGGCAGGGTACCGGCTGGCGTGCAGGTCGTGATTTGCAGCGTCGCGATATCGGCGGGAAAACCGGTACCACTAACAGTTCGAAAGATGCGTGGTTCTCGGGTTACGGTCCGGGCGTTGTGACCTCGGTCTGGATTGGCTTTGATGATCACCGTCGTAATCTCGGTCATACAACGGCTTCCGGAGCGATTAAAGATCAGATCTCAGGTTACGAAGGCGGTGCCAAGAGTGCCCAGCCTGCATGGGACGCTTATATGAAAGCCGTTCTTGAAGGTGTGCCGGAGCAGCCGCTGACGCCGCCGCCGGGTATTGTGACGGTGAATATCGATCGCAGCACCGGGCAGTTAGCTAATGGTGGCAACAGCCGCGAAGAGTATTTCATCGAAGGTACGCAGCCGACACAACAGGCGGTGCACGAGGTGGGAACGACCATTATCGATAATGGCGAGGCACAGGAATTGTTCTGATTAAAAAGGCGCTTCGGCGCCTTTTCAGTTTGCTGACAAAGTGCACTTGTTTATGCCGGATACGGGTGAACGCGTTATCCGGCTAACAAAATCGTGAAAACTCAATATATTGCAGGAACCCCATAAGCCTGATAAGCGTTGTGCATCAGGCAAACTTCACGCATTTACACTCGCCCCTGCCCTTTCAACCATTCGCGCACGAGGAACAGCGCGCTGACATTACGCGCTTCGTTGAAGTCAGGGTCTTCCAGCAAATCCATCATATGCGCCAGCGGCCAGCGCACCTGTGGTAGCGGCTCTGGCTCATCGCCTTCCAGCGATTCCGGGTAGAGATCTTGCGCTACCACGATATTCATTTTGCTGGAAAAGTAAGACGGTGCCATGCTGAGCTTCTTCAAAAAAGTCAGATCGTTCGCACCAAATCCAACCTCTTCTTTTAGCTCGCGGTTAGCGGCTTCGAAGACGCTTTCACCCGGATCAATTAATCCTTTCGAAAAACCTAATTCGTAGGATTCAGTTCCCACTGCATATTCGCGGATCAGGATCAGGTGATCGTCCACAATCGGCACAATCATCACTGCTTCCCGGTTGGTTGGACGCATTCGTTCATAAACACGCCGCACGCCATTGCTGAACTCCAGATCCACGCTCTCGACGGTAAACAGTCGGGAACGGGCTACAGTTTCAACATTCAGAATGGTGGGTTTTTGTAATGATTTGCTCATCGTGGGATCTATGCTGTGAAATCAGCGGTTATTGTGCGATATCGGACACGCTTTCGGCAATGTGAATTGCATGTTATTTACATTTATGTAACTTAATAAATAATCGTCCTCAAATCAAATTAAAAGTCAATAGGTTGAAATAACTCCAGGAATTTGCTGATATTCCGCCTTCAGAGGGTTTGCTATGATCAGCGGTTACTGTGATGTGCTTAATGATGCTCAAGTTAAACTCCACGCTTGCCGATAGCCAACCGCAGAATCATGTATTGTGTCCGGTGCGACTGACCACGCCTGACAGACTAAGTAAGATGGGGAAAGCATGAGCACCATTGTGATTTTTTTAGCTGCTTTGCTGGCCTGCTCACTACTTGCGGGATGGCTGATAAAAGTGCGATCCAGACGGCGTCAGCTGCCCTGGACCAACGCCTTCGCGGATGCGCAAACGCGTAAACTCACACCTGAAGAACGTAGCGCCGTTGAAAATTATCTTGAGAGCCTGACGCAGGTATTACAGGTGCCTGGCCCAACGGGAGCCAGCGCGGCACCGATCTCTCTGGCGCTGAATGCCGAAAGCAACAACGTCATGATGCTGACACACGCTATCACGCGTTACGGCATCTCTACCGACGATCCGAATAAATGGCGTTACTACCTCGATTCGGTAGAAGTGCACCTGCCCCCTTTCTGGGAGCAGTACATCAACGATGAGAATACCGTTGAATTGATTCATACCGATTCGCTGCCACTGGTTATTTCACTCAACGGTCATACGCTGCAGGAGTACATGCAGGAAACGCGCGGCTATGCCTTGCAACCTGTTCCGTCCACGCAGGCGTCGATTCGCGGGGAAGAGAGTGAGCAAATCGAGCTACTCAATATTCGCAAAGAAACGCATGAAGAATATGCGCTGAGTCGTCCGCGCGGGCTGCGTGAAGCGTTGCTGATCGTCGCCTCCTTTCTGATGTTCTTTTTCTGCCTGATTACCCCGGATGTATTTGTTCCGTGGCTGGCAGGCGGCGCGTTACTGCTGCTGGGCGCAGGTCTGTGGGGGCTATTCGCCCCCCCGGCAAAATCCTCCCTGCGGGAAATTCATTGTCTGCGCGGTACACCCCGTCGTTGGGGATTGTTTGGCGAAAACGATCAGGAACAGATCAACAATATTTCACTCGGTATTATCGACCTGGTCTATCCCGCACACTGGCAGCCATACATTGCTCAGGATCTCGGTCAACAAACCGATATTGATATCTATCTCGACCGCCACGTAGTGCGTCAGGGACGATATCTTTCGCTGCATGATGAAGTAAAAAACTTTCCGTTACAGCACTGGCTGCGCAGTACGATTATCGCTGCGGGCTCGCTGCTGGTGCTGTTTATGCTGTTATTCTGGATCCCGCTGGATATGCCGCTGAAATTCACTCTCTCATGGATGAAAGGCGCGCAGACCATTGAAGCCACCAGCGTAAAACAACTGGCTGACGCTGGCGTGCGGGTAGGCGATACATTGCGTATTAGCGGTACGGGAATGTGTAATATTCGCACTTCCGGAACCTGGAGCGCGAAAACCAATTCACCTTTTTTACCGTTTGACTGCTCGCAGATCATCTGGAATGACGCCCGCTCATTACCATTACCAGAATCTGAGCTGGTCAACAAAGCGACGGCATTGACTGAAGCAGTTAATCGCCAGCTGCACCCTAAACCGGAAGATGAATCTCGCGTCAGTGCCTCATTACGTTCAGCGATTCAAAAATCCGGCATGGTATTGCTTGATGATTTTGGCGACATTGTACTGAAGACAGCGGATCTGTGTTCTGCCAAAGATGACTGTGTGCGACTGAAAAATGCGCTGGTCAATCTCGGCAACAGTAAAGACTGGGACGCGCTGGTAAAACGCGCCAACGCCGGGAAGCTCGATGGCGTGAATGTGTTATTACGCCCGGTGAGTGCGGAATCGCTGGATAACCTGGTGGCAACCTCCACCGCGCCGTTTATCACGCATGAAACGGCACGAGCGGCACAATCACTAAACAGTCCGGCCCCCGGCGGATTCCTGATTGTCAGCGATGAAGGCAGCGATTTTGTTGATCAGCCCTGGCCTTCGGCATCACTTTACGACTACCCGCCGCAAGAACAGTGGAACGCTTTCCAGAAACTGGCACAAATGCTGATGCATACGCCGTTTAACGCCGAGGGTATCGTCACAAAAATCTTCACTGACGCCAATGGTACGCAGCATATAGGCCTTCATCCGATCCCGGATCGTTCCGGCCTGTGGCGCTATCTCAGCACCACACTGCTGCTACTGACGATGCTGGGTAGCGCCATTTATAATGGCGTACAGGCCTGGCGGCGTTACCAGCGTCATCGCACTCGCATGATGAAGATTCAGGCCTATTATGAAAGCTGCCTGAACCCGCAACTGATCACCCCTTCAGAAAGCCTTATCGAATAACACGTTTGCGCGGCAGGTTATGCTACCCTGTCGCGCAAATTGCTTCACTCTGGAGATTTCCCTCATGCATATCAACATTGCCTGGCAGGACGTAGATACCGTTCTGCTGGATATGGACGGCACGTTGCTCGACCTCGCCTTCGATAACTATTTCTGGCAAAAGCTGGTGCCTGAAACATGGGGCGCGAAAAACGGGGTTACGCCACAGGAAGCGATGGAATATATGCGCCAGCAATATCACGACGTACAGCATACGCTAAACTGGTACTGTCTTGATTACTGGAGTGAGCAACTGGGTCTGGATATCTGTGCGATGACCACCGAGATGGGACCGCGTGCCGTACTGCGTGAAGATACCATTCCGTTTCTTGAGGCACTGAAAGCCAGCGGTAAGCAGCGAATTTTGCTCACCAATGCGCATCCGCACAACCTGGCGGTAAAACTTGAGCATACCGGTCTGGACGCACACCTTGATTTATTACTTTCCACCCACACATTTGGTTATCCGAAAGAGGATCAGCGGTTATGGCATGCGGTGGCCGAAGCTACGGGTCTGAAAGCTGAAAGAACGCTGTTTATTGATGACAGCGAAGCGATTCTCGATGCTGCCGCGCAATTTGGTATTCGTTACTGCCTCGGCGTGACTAATCCTGACTCAGGGATTGCCGAGAAACAGTATCAACGCCATCCGTCACTGAATGACTACCGCCGCCTGATCCCCTCGCTAATGTGAAGGAGACGCCATGAAAGAAAAACCTGCTGTTGAGGTTCGACTGGATAAATGGCTATGGGCTGCCCGTTTTTATAAAACCCGCGCGCTGGCCCGTGAAATGATTGAGGGCGGTAAGGTGCATTACAACGGGCAGCGCAGCAAGCCGAGCAAAATCGTCGAGCTGAATGCCACGCTCACTCTGCGCCAGGGAAATGACGAACGCACGGTGATTGTAAAGGCGATTACTGAACAGCGTCGCCCCGCCAGCGAGGCAGCCTTGCTGTATGAAGAGACTGCGGAAAGTGTAGAGAAACGCGAAAAAATGGCGCTGGCACGTAAACTTAATGCCTTAACCATGCCGCACCCGGACCGACGCCCAGACAAAAAAGAGCGCCGCGACCTGTTACGATTTAAACACGGCGACAGTGAATAACTGTTACCTGCAAGAGAGATGATTATGCCGCAACATGACCAATTACATCGCTATCTGTTTGAAAATTTTGCCGTTCGCGGCGAACTGGTAACCGTTTCGGAAACCCTGCAACAGATCCTTGAGAACCACGATTATCCGCAGCCCGTTAAAAACGTGCTGGCAGAACTGCTGGTTGCGACCAGCCTGTTAACCGCTACGCTGAAGTTTGATGGTGATATCACCGTACAGCTGCAAGGCGACGGTCCGATGAATCTGGCGGTTATTAACGGTAACAACAACCAGCAGATGCGCGGTGTGGCGCGCGTGCAGGGCGAAATTCCAGAAAATGCCGACCTGAAAACGCTGGTCGGCAATGGTTACGTGGTGATCACCATTACCCCGAGCGAAGGTGAGCGCTATCAGGGCGTGGTGGGTCTGGAAGGAGATACCCTGGCGGCCTGCCTGGAAGATTACTTTATGCGTTCTGAACAGCTGCCGACGCGCCTGTTTATTCGCACCGGCGACGTAGACGGCAAACCGGCTGCGGGCGGTATGTTGTTGCAGGTAATGCCTGCGCAAAATGCCCAGCAGGACGACTTCGACCACCTGGCGACGCTAACCGAAACCATCAAAACCGAAGAACTGCTGACCTTACCGGCAAACGAAGTGTTGTGGCGTTTGTATCACGAAGAAGAGGTGACGGTTTACGATCCGCAGGATGTGGAGTTCAAATGCACCTGCTCGCGTGAACGTTGCGCCGATGCGCTGAAAACGCTGCCTGATGAAGAAGTCGATAGCATCCTGGCGGAAGATGGCGAAATTGACATGCATTGTGATTACTGCGGTAACCACTATCTGTTCAATGCGATGGATATTGCTGAAATCCGCAACAACGCGTCTCCGGCAGATCCGCAAGTTCATTAATGAGTATGTCCGGCAGAGAGGGCTCTGCCGGATTTTACGACTAATACACCTGATGCGCTTTGTCACTCATTCAGATTCACATCCAGCCTTTCACCATCCACTACAAGATCGCGCCACGCTTTAGGCTTCGTTCCCAGTTTTCCATCCTTCGCAGCTGTGAGTAATTTTTCTTTCGTTATATCACGCGGAAGTAAACTCATCGTAAGCTCTTGCCATTCTTTCTTGTCAGGATCAAAGCCATAGACAATGTATCTTTCATCATCAAAGGCAAAGAGGATCCGCTCTGCCCTGCCATCACTATTCAGATCTTGCTCGACAAGTACGCAGGCGTCTTTTTCAATGCAGGTCATCACGTTATAGCGATCCTGGATTAAGGCCGACCAGAATGTCGCATCCGGTTTACCAGAACCTGGGGCAATTAACACATTTTCGGCTAATACTTTTTCCGATATCTGTTGCTGAAGATGTTGCTCTCCATCTAACGCCATCAACAGATCCCGCGCACGTTTCGGGTCTTTCATATACTCGGCATCGCTTTTCAGCGACTCAAGCGCCGCACGTCCATAGCGACCGCTCTGTTCGAGCATGTAGATAGTTACCTGGTCTGGCGTATTTTTGCCGCTCTGATAACGCGCCATATGACTGTTCACACTAATGCGCATACTGTCCAGCACCGGAGAATTAAGAAGCACCAGTATTACCAACACCAATAACGAAACCGCAAGGTTCACTTTGCCCTGAAGAACAAGGGGATTTTGCCCTTTACGCCAGACGATGCTGACAAAATACCCCAGCGACCACACCAGTAACACCAGCACCGCCAGCACGCCCTGCAAGCGGTCGACAGTCCAGCCGTACTGAGCGACCCGCAGCCATAACGCCCAGGCGGCGACGAACACATACAGCGGAGCAACCAGCAAAGCGGTTTTAATCAGGCAACGCAACGGCCCCGTCCAGGGAAGAGACGCTTTTTGCGGATCGCGGACAATAGCCATTAAGATCAATTGCAAAAAGGCCAGCGTCAACAGCAACCCGGCGGCGGAGATGTGGCGAGAAATCGCGCTCAGGCCCGTAAACGGCAGGGTGATGATAAACATCAGGGTTAGCAATGATACTAACGGCAGCAACCCCGTGGCGATTAACGTGAACAACTTTTGAATAGAGTCGATTAAACGTGACTGTGTTCGCGCGAGGATCACCGCCAGCGCGGTAACCAGACCTAATGTAAGATACATAAACCAGTCGGTTGCAAAAAAGAGCGTATTGAAAAACGTGATGCCAACAAGTTTAAACAACTCACCCCACAGTAAAAGCACCAGCCACGTCAGGCCATTGGCGAGAAAAATAACCTGTAATATAAGTACGTTATGCCATACTGACTGGTAAAAATAGCGATAGCGGCTACTGCCATTGCGGATGCGAAGGCTTTGTTGTATCCACGGTAGCAACAACATTGCCATCAGCAGCAGATAGCAGCCAAAATCCCAAAGCGCCTTTTCAGCTCTCCAGGGGTTCATGCCATCAGTTTGCCACTTCAGCCAACCGCTCATCCCCAGCGTGGCAATAAACACCAGCGCCAGCCATCCCCAAAGGCGCTTCTGTTTAAAAGAGATCACGGAGAAGAGTAAAACGGATGAAAACGCGACGGTCGCAGGCACGCCATAAACAATCCAACTGTGATTTTTTCCGGAAAGCCAGGCGATCAGCAGGTAGCAAACCAGACCCTGAAGTAATCCGGTAGCAATCATCCCCCAGCGTGTTGCGGGTGAAAGTTCAACGTTATCCATGTTGGTTATCCAGAATCAAAAGGTGGGTTAATTATCGCATCCGGGCAGTAGTATTTTGCTTTTTTCAGAAAATAATCAAAAAAAGTTAGCGTGGTGAATCGATACTTTACCGGTTGAATTTGCATCAATTTCATTCAGGAATGCGATTCCACTCACAATATTCCCGCCATATAAACCAAGATTTAACCTTTTGAGAACATTTTCCACACCTAAAATGCTATTTCTGCGATAATAGCAACCGTTTCGTGACAGGAATCACGGAGTTTTTTGTCAAATATGAATTTCTCCAGATACGTAAATCTATGAGCCTTGTCGCGGTTAACACCCCCAAAAAGACTTTACTATTCAGGCAATACATATTGGCTAAGGAGCAGTGAAATGCGCGTTAACAATGGTTTGACCCCGCAAGAACTCGAGGCTTATGGTATCAGTGACGTACATGATATCGTTTACAACCCAAGCTACGACCTGCTGTATCAGGAAGAGCTCGATCCGAGCCTGACAGGTTATGAGCGCGGGGTGTTAACTAATCTGGGTGCCGTTGCCGTCGATACCGGGATCTTCACCGGTCGTTCACCAAAAGATAAGTATATCGTCCGTGACGATACCACTCGCGATACTTTCTGGTGGGCAGACAAAGGCAAAGGTAAGAACGATAACAAACCTCTCTCTCCGGAAACCTGGCAACATCTGAAAGGCCTGGTGACCAAACAGCTTTCCGGCAAACGTCTGTTCGTTGTCGACGCTTTCTGTGGTGCGAACCCGGATACTCGTCTTTCCGTCCGTTTCATCACCGAAGTGGCCTGGCAGGCGCATTTTGTCAAAAACATGTTTATTCGCCCGAGCGATGAAGAGCTGGCAGGTTTCAAACCAGACTTTATCGTTATGAACGGCGCGAAGTGCACTAACCCGCAGTGGAAAGAACAGGGTCTGAACTCCGAAAACTTCGTGGCGTTTAACCTGACCGAGCGCATGCAGCTGATTGGCGGCACCTGGTACGGCGGCGAAATGAAGAAAGGGATGTTCTCGATGATGAACTACCTGCTGCCGCTGAAAGGTATCGCTTCTATGCACTGCTCCGCCAACGTTGGCGAGAAAGGCGATGTTGCGGTGTTCTTCGGCCTTTCCGGCACCGGTAAAACCACCCTTTCCACCGACCCGAAACGTCGCCTGATTGGCGATGACGAACACGGCTGGGACGATGACGGCGTGTTTAACTTCGAAGGCGGCTGCTACGCAAAAACTATCAAGCTGTCGAAAGAAGCGGAACCTGAAATCTACAACGCTATCCGTCGCGATGCGCTGCTGGAAAACGTCACCGTGCGTGAAGATGGCACTATCGACTTTGATGATGGTTCAAAAACCGAGAACACCCGCGTTTCTTATCCGATCTATCACATCGATAACATCGTTAAGCCGGTTTCCAAAGCGGGTCACGCAACGAAAGTTATCTTCCTGACCGCAGACGCCTTTGGTGTGCTGCCGCCGGTTTCTCGTCTGACTGCCGATCAAACCCAGTACCACTTCCTCTCTGGCTTCACCGCCAAACTGGCCGGTACTGAGCGTGGCATCACCGAACCGACGCCAACCTTCTCCGCTTGCTTCGGCGCGGCATTCCTGTCGCTGCACCCGACTCAGTACGCAGAAGTGCTGGTGAAACGTATGCAGGCGGCAGGCGCGCAGGCTTATCTGGTTAACACTGGCTGGAACGGCACTGGCAAACGTATCTCGATTAAAGATACCCGCGCCATTATCGACGCCATCCTCAACGGTTCGCTGGATAATGCAGAAACCTTCACTCTGCCGATGTTTAACCTGGCGATCCCAACCGAACTGCCGGGCGTAGACACCAGGATCCTTGATCCGCGTAACACCTACGCTTCCCCGGAACAGTGGCAGGAAAAAGCCGAAACCCTGGCGAAACTGTTTATCGACAACTTCGATAAATACACCGACACCCCTGCGGGTGCCGCGCTGGTAGCGGCTGGTCCGAAACTGTAATGATTTGAAGCTGGAGAATATCTATCCAGTATCTTATAGAAAGCAAAACGGGAGGCACCTTCGCCTCCCGTTTATTTACCCTTCTTTTGCCGTGCCCTGCGCCCGCGTTACCGGCACAGGCAGCCAGGCGCGAATGGAAAGCCCGCCCCGCTCGCTGGTGCCAAGCTCCAGCATCCCGTTATGGTTATCCACGATACGCTGCACAATCGCCAGCCCTAATCCCGTGCCGCTAATGGTGCGTGCACTGTCGCCGCGAACAAACGGCTGGAAAAGGTGCTTACGTTGTTCCGGCGCAATTCCCGGACCGTCATCTTCCACCTGGAACCAGGCGCGATTCGGCTCCGTCCCGCTGCTGACTTTGATCCAGCCATTGCCGTAACGGGCGGCGTTGACCACCATATTCGCCACCGCGCGTTTGATCGACAGCGGGTGCATTTTCACTTCAATGCTGCCGGGGTAAAGCGCGGTTTCAATTTCCCGCTCATAGCCACTTTCGGCAGCAATCACCTCACCGAGCACTGCATTAAGATCCGCCATTTCCATCGGCATCTCCTGCCCGGTGCGCAGGTAGTCGATAAACTGCTCAATGATGGCGTTGCACTCTTCGATATCTTTATTGATCGATTCTGCCAGGTAGCCATCCTGCTCGCTCATCATCTCGGTCGCCAGGCGAATACGCGTCAGCGGTGTACGCAAGTCGTGACTTACCCCCGCCATCAGCAGCGTGCGGTCATCCGCCAGTTGCTTAACACCAGCCGCCATATGGTTAAAGGCGCGGGTAACGGAACGCACCTCGGACGCGCCATACTCACGCAGCGGCGGAGGAATAATCCCTTTACCGACCTGCAAAGCAGCATGTTCGAGATCGACCAACGGTCGGTTCTGGATACGAATAAACAGCCACGCCCCGCCTATCGCCAATAGCATAATCGCCAACGTATAGCGGAACAGCGGAGAGAAATCGCCCTGATGAATTTCGGTCAGCGGCACGCGTACCCAGATATTGGGCGACAGCCAGGTTTTCAGCCAGACGACAGGCGAACTTTTGTTGACCTCAACGCGCACTTCCGTCGGGCCGCCCAGTTGCTGCGCCATCTGATGGCTTAAGAATTCATAGTGTTGCGCCCAACGCAGACCTGCCTCTTCGGCAGCCTCGTTGGAGTAGAGAGAGATCCCCAGCTCACGGTAGATCTCCCGACGGAAAGCGGGAGGCACAACCAACTGCGTGCCGTCCTCCAGTTGCAGTTTGTCGGTCATCAACATACGCACTTCGTACGCGAGGACTTTATTAAACTGCTGGAGGCTCGGCAAAATCGCGAAGTTCAGCACCACCAGATAAGTCGTCACCAGGCTGGCGAACAGCAAGGTGACGATGAGCAATAACGTACGGGCAAATGAACTTCGTGGCGAGAAGCGCAATCGCCTCATGCTTTAGAGCCGTCCGGTACAAAGACGTAGCCCAGGCCCCAAACGGTCTGAATGTAACGCGGATGCGCTGGATCTTCTTCCACCATGCGGCGCAGACGCGAAATCTGCACGTCGATGGAGCGTTCCATTGCGGAATATTCACGACCACGGGCAAGGTTCATCAGCTTATCGCGGGAGAGCGGCTCACGCGGATGGCTGACCAGTGCCTTCAGTACCGCAAACTCACCGCTGGTGAGCGGCATCGGCTCGTCTTCGCGGAACATTTCGCGCGTACCGAGGTTAAGTTTGAACTTACCGAAAGCAATTACCGCCTCTTCCTGTGACGGTGCGCCTGGTAGCTCGTTCGCCTGACGACGCAGCACCGCACGGATACGGGCCAGCAGTTCACGCGGGTTAAACGGTTTTGGAATGTAATCGTCAGCGCCAATCTCCAGGCCAACGATACGGTCCACTTCTTCCCCTTTCGCCGTCACCATAATGATCGGCATCGGGTTGCTCTGACTACGAAGACGTCGGCAAATCGACAAGCCATCTTCACCAGGTAACATCAAATCCAGTACCATAAGATGGAAAGATTCACGAGTCAGCAGGCGATCCATCTGTTCTGCATTAGCGACGCTTCGAACCTGGAAGCCTTGTTCGGTGAGATAACGCTCCAGCAGCGCGCGCAGGCGCATGTCGTCATCGACCACCAGAATCTTGTAGTTCTCTTGCATTGTTTGTACTCCCAAAGGTTCGCAACAATTTGTAAGCGTGTATTCTTAAAAAAGCTCACGTTCGTCACCAGCTAAATCTGGTATGAATTTCAGCCTAAATTGTTACAAAGCATATTAAACAGCAGCTTAAGTATACAATTTATTCGGCGAAACATTATTGATTCTGTTGATATGATCACGTTATACCCAATGTGCGCATTATCAAACAGACAAAGGGAATCAACGAGATGAAAACGCCCCTGGTTACCCGGGAAGGGTATGAAAAACTCAAACAAGAGCTAAATTATCTCTGGCGTGAAGAACGCCCGGAGGTCACAAAAAAGGTGACCTGGGCCGCAAGTCTGGGCGACCGCAGCGAAAATGCTGACTATCAGTATAATAAAAAGCGTCTGCGTGAAATCGACCGTCGCGTGCGCTATCTCACTAAATGCATGGAAAATCTCAAAATCGTCGATTACTCCCCTCAGCAGGAAGGCAAAGTCTTTTTTGGCGCGTGGGTGGAGATTGAAAACGACGATGGCGTGACTCACCGTTTCCGTATTGTCGGCTACGATGAAATTTTTGGCCGTAAAGATTACATCTCTATCGATTCCCCGATGGCCCGCGCATTGCTGAAAAAAGAAGTCGGCGATCTGGCTGTGGTGAATACTCCTGCCGGGGAAGCGAGCTGGTATGTTAATGCTATCGAGTACGTGAAACCGTAAGGAAGAGTCTTAACCTCCTGCCGATGGCTGGCATTTTTGCCAGCCAGTCCGTATAACTATCCCCTGATTTTTGATCCGAAAAGATGAACTCAAACCATGATGAATGATTCGTTCTGCCGCATTATTGCGGGTGAAATTCAGGCGCGCCCGGAACAGGTTGACGCTGCCGTTCGCCTGCTTGACGAAGGGAATACCGTGCCGTTTATCGCACGTTATCGTAAGGAAATCACCGGCGGTCTGGATGACACGCAGCTGCGTAATCTGGAAACGCGTCTGAGCTATCTGCGCGAGCTGGAAGAGAGACGTCAGGCGATCCTCAAGTCCATTTCCGAGCAAGGCAAACTCACCGATGATCTGGCGAATGCCATCAACGCCACCCTAAGCAAAACCGAACTCGAAGACCTCTACCTGCCCTACAAACCTAAACGCCGCACCCGCGGGCAAATCGCCATTGAAGCAGGGCTTGAGCCGTTGGCTAACCTGCTGTGGAGCGATCCGTCACACACGCCAGAAGTCGCCGCTGCGCAATATATTGATGCCGATAAAGGCGTGGCAGATACCAAAGCCGCGCTGGACGGCGCGCGCTATATCCTGATGGAACGGTTTGCCGAAGATGCCGCGCTGCTGGCGAAAGTGCGTGATTATCTGTGGAAGAACGCGCATTTGGTTTCTACGGTGGTGAGCGGTAAAGAAGAGGAAGGGGCGAAATTCCGCGACTATTTCGATCATCACGAACCGTTGTCCACGGTGCCTTCTCACCGCGCGCTGGCGATGTTCCGTGGGCGTAACGAAGGCGTACTTCAGCTTTCGCTGAATGCCGATCCACAGTTCGATGAGCCGCCGAAAGAGAGCTATTGCGAGCAAATCATCATGGATCACCTTGGCCTGCGCCTGAACAATGCCCCGGCGGATAGCTGGCGCAAAGGCGTGGTGAGCTGGACGTGGCGCATCAAGGTGCTGATGCATCTGGAAACCGAACTGATGGGCACCGTGCGCGAACGTGCGGAAGATGAAGCAATCAACGTCTTTGCCCGTAACCTGCACGATCTGCTGATGGCGGCCCCTGCCGGACTGCGTGCAACGATGGGCCTCGATCCGGGTCTGCGTACTGGGGTAAAAGTGGCGGTGGTCGATGCCACTGGCAAACTGGTAGCGACCGATACCATTTACCCGCACACCGGACAAGCCGCAAAAGCAGCGATGACTGTTGCTGCGCTGTGTGAAAAGCATAACGTTGAACTGGTGGCGATCGGCAACGGTACAGCTTCCCGCGAAACCGAACGTTTCTATCTCGACGTGCAGAAGCAGTTCCCGAAAGTGACCGCACAGAAAGTGATCGTCAGCGAAGCTGGCGCGTCGGTTTACTCGGCTTCCGAGCTGGCAGCGCAGGAGTTCCCGGATCTCGACGTTTCGCTGCGTGGCGCGGTTTCTATCGCCCGCCGTTTGCAGGATCCGCTGGCGGAGCTGGTGAAAATCGATCCGAAATCTATCGGCGTAGGTCAGTATCAGCATGACGTTAGCCAGACGCAACTGGCCCGCAAACTGGACGCAGTAGTAGAAGACTGCGTAAACGCCGTTGGCGTCGATCTCAACACTGCTTCTGTTCCGCTGTTAACCCGCGTGGCGGGCCTGACGCGCATGATGGCGCAAAACATCGTAGCCTGGCGCGATGAGAACGGCCAGTTCCAGAACCGTCAGCAACTGTTAAAAGTGAGCCGTCTGGGGCCGAAAGCCTTCGAGCAGTGCGCGGGCTTCCTGCGCATTAACCACGGTGATAACCCGCTGGACGCCTCTACCGTTCACCCGGAAGCCTATCCGGTGGTGGAACGCATTCTGGCAGCAACACAGCAGGCACTGAAAGATCTGATGGGTAACAGCAGCGAACTGCGTAACCTGAAAGCGTCTGACTTTACTGATGAAAAATTCGGTGTGCCGACAGTAACTGACATCATCAAAGAGCTGGAAAAACCGGGTCGCGATCCGCGTCCGGAATTTAAAACCGCTCAGTTTGCCGATGGCGTCGAGACAATGAACGACCTGCAACCGGGTATGATCCTCGAAGGCGCTGTCACCAACGTCACCAACTTTGGCGCGTTTGTCGATATCGGCGTGCATCAGGACGGCCTGGTTCACATCTCTTCATTGTCGAACAAGTTTGTGGAAGATCCGCATACCGTGGTGAAAGCGGGCGACATTGTGAAGGTGAAAGTGCTGGAAGTGGATCTTCAGCGTAAACGTATCGCCCTGACTATGCGTCTGGACGAGCAGCCTGGCGAAACCAACGCTCGTCGCGGCGGCGGTAACGATCGCCCGCAAAACAACCGCCCGGCAGCCAAACCACGCGGTCGTGAAGCGCAGCCTGCCGGTAACAGCGCGATGATGGACGCGCTGGCGGCAGCAATGGGCAAAAAACGTTAAACGCCCGGACTGGCCCCTAAACCTGCGCGATAAGGCGTTCACGCCGCATCTGGCAACGAACGCCTTGCCTGACATAAAAGTGCCGGAGAATATCTCCGGCATATTTATTCCACAGCCAAACTCACAATATATTTCGTTAATATTTATCACTTCATTAACAACTGAAACCTTAATTAAACATTAGCCAGTCCTGGTAATTCGCTATTCGAATTATATTTTCGCTGCGATATAACCTTGAGCCACATCAACATTGAGTCAGATTATTATTCAAACCAACATTCGCACACATTTTAAGTATTGCTGATAGAAACCATTCTCATTATCATTGTACTGTTGATTATTTAATCTCTCCTTCGTTGGCAAATCATCTGGTCTCATGTCGCTGTCAAACGCCCCATGAGGTAGTTATCCAGTTAATGAGAAACAAGTAGGCACCTATGCAATACACTCCAGATACTGCGTGGAAAATCACTGGCTTTTCCCGTGAAATCAGCCCGGCATATCGCCAAAAACTGCTTTCTCTTGGCATGTTACCTGGCTCCTCTTTTAATGTGGTGCGCGTCGCTCCACTCGGCGACCCCATTCATATCGAAACCCGTCGTGTGAGCCTGGTATTACGCAAAAAAGATCTGGCCTTATTAGAAGTGGAAGCGGTTTCCTGTTAATACGGTGATAACAACAATGAAAAAATTAACCATAGGCTTAATTGGTAATCCAAATTCTGGCAAGACAACCTTATTTAACCAGCTCACTGGCGCACGTCAGCGTGTAGGTAACTGGGCTGGCGTTACCGTCGAACGTAAAGAAGGGCAATTCTCCACCACCGATCATCAGGTCACGCTGGTGGACCTGCCCGGCACCTATTCTCTGACCACCATCTCATCGCAGACCTCGCTCGATGAGCAAATCGCCTGTCACTACATTTTGAGTGGCGACGCCGACCTGCTGATTAACGTGGTGGATGCGTCTAACCTTGAGCGTAACCTGTACCTGACGCTACAACTGCTGGAACTCGGCATTCCCTGCATCGTGGCACTGAACATGCTCGACATTGCCGAGAAGCAAAATATTCGTATTGAAATTGATGCTCTGTCGGCGCGTCTTGGCTGCCCGGTGATCCCGCTGGTTTCAACCCGTGGTCGCGGTATTGAAGCGCTCAAGCTGGCGATTGATCGCTATAAAGCTAACGAGAATGTGGAACTGGTGCATTACGCACAGCCGCTGCTCAACGAAGCAGATTCACTGGCAAAAGTGATGCCTTCCGACATCCCGCTGAAACAACGTCGCTGGCTGGGCCTGCAAATGCTGGAAGGCGATATCTACAGCCGCGCCTACGCCGGTGAAGCGTCGCAGCATCTTGATGCCGCCCTCGCCCGTCTGCGTAATGAGATGGACGATCCGGCGCTGCACATTGCCGATGCGCGTTACCAGTGCATTGCTGCCATCTGTGATGTGGTAAGCAACACCCTGACGGCAGAACCCAGCCGTTTCACCACTGCGGTAGATAAAATCGTGCTCAACCGTTTCCTCGGTCTGCCGATTTTCCTCTTTGTGATGTACCTGATGTTCCTGCTGGCTATCAACATCGGCGGGGCGTTACAGCCGCTGTTTGACGTCGGCTCCGTGGCGCTATTTGTGCATGGTATTCAATGGATTGGCTACACGCTCCACTTCCCGGACTGGCTGACTATCTTCCTCGCCCAGGGCTTGGGTGGCGGTATTAACACCGTGCTGCCACTGGTGCCGCAGATCGGCATGATGTACCTGTTCCTCTCCTTCCTTGAGGACTCCGGCTATATGGCGCGTGCAGCGTTTGTGATGGACCGCCTGATGCAGGCGCTGGGCTTGCCGGGGAAATCCTTTGTGCCGCTGATCGTCGGTTTCGGTTGTAACGTACCGTCGGTAATGGGTGCACGTACACTTGATGCACCGCGTGAACGTCTGATGACCATCATGATGGCACCGTTTATGTCCTGCGGCGCGCGTCTGGCTATCTTCGCAGTATTCGCGGCTGCCTTCTTCGGGCAGAACGGTGCGCTGGCGGTCTTCTCGCTGTATATGCTCGGTATCGTGATGGCGGTGCTGACTGGCCTGATGCTCAAGTACACCATCATGCGCGGTGAAGCGACGCCGTTTGTCATGGAGCTGCCGGTCTACCATGTACCACACGTTAAAAGCCTGATTATCCAGACCTGGCAGCGTCTGAAAGGCTTCGTTCTGCGTGCTGGTAAAGTGATTATCATCGTCAGCATTTTCCTGAGCGCTTTCAACAGCTTCTCGTTGAGCGGGAAAATCGTCGATAACATCAACGACTCGGCGCTGGCTTCCGTCAGCCGGGTGATCACCCCGGTCTTCAAGCCGATTGGCGTGCATGAAGATAACTGGCAGGCAACAGTTGGCCTGTTTACGGGTGCAATGGCGAAAGAAGTGGTGGTGGGTACGCTCAACACCCTCTACACCGCAGAAAATATTCAGGACGAAGAGTTCAATCCGGCGGAATTTAACCTCGGTGAAGAGTTGTTCAGCGCGGTAGATGAAACCTGGCAGAGCCTGAAGGACACCTTCAGCCTTAGCGTACTGATGAACCCCATTGAAGCTAGCAAAGGCGACGGCGAAATGGGTACCGGGGCGATGGGCGTGATGGATCAGAAATTCGGTAGCGCAGCTGCCGCATACAGCTACCTGATTTTCGTCCTGCTGTATGTACCGTGCATCTCGGTGATGGGAGCCATCGCCCGTGAATCAAGCCGTGGCTGGATGGGCTTCTCCATCCTGTGGGGGCTGAATATCGCTTACTCACTGGCAACATTGTTCTATCAGATCGCCAGCTACAGTCAGCACCCAACTTACAGCCTGGTGTGCATTCTGGCGGTTATCCTGTTTAACATCGTGGTTATCGGTCTGCTGCGCCGCGCGCGTAGCCGGGTGGATATCGAACTGCTGGCAACCCGTAAGTCGGTAAGCAGTTGCTGCGCAGCCAGCACCACCGGTGATTGCCATTAATGGCTTCACTTATTCAGGTGCGTGATTTGCTGGCGTTACGGGGCCGTATGGAAGCGGCCCAGATAAGCCAGACATTGAACACTCCACAGCCAATGATTAACGCCATGCTGCAACAACTGGAAAGTATGGGCAAAGCCGTGCGGATTCAGGAAGAACCTGACGGCTGCCTCTCCGGCAGTTGTAAAAGCTGCCCGGAAGGAAAAGCCTGTCTGCGCGAGTGGTGGGCGCTGCGTTAACCATACTCCATCGCCTGTTTTGAAAAGCCCGGTATGCGTTTGCATCCGGGCTTTTTTGCGTGCGGCTTTCCATAAAAATGCAATTCTTGCAGCGCGACGTAAGTTCCTCTGAAAGCGTCTCGCAGGGATGAAAACTCGCTAATGCACAGGTGTGGAGTGGCGCATAGAGTCGCGGCATTCAAACAACAGGTGAAGGAGCGCCATGAGCAAAAAGCAGAGTTCCACCCCACACGATGCGCTGTTCAAACTCTTTTTACGCCAACCGGAGACGGCACGCGATTTTCTTGCGTTTCATTTACCGGCACCCATTCACGCGCTCTGTGATATGAAAACCCTCAAGCTGGAGTCGAGCAGCTTTATTGATGACGATCTGCGTGAAAGCTATTCCGACGTGCTGTGGTCGGTGAAAACGGAACAAGGACCAGGATACATCTATTGTCTGATTGAACATCAAAGCACCTCAAACAAACTGATCGCATTCCGCATGATGCGTTACGCCATTGCCGCAATGCAAAATCACCTTGATGCCGGATACAAAACGTTGCCGATGGTGGTGCCATTGTTGTTTTATCACGGTATTGAAAGCCCCTATCCCTATTCGCTGTGTTGGCTGGATTGTTTCGCCGATCCCAACCTGGCAAGGCAGCTCTATGCCTCTGCATTTCCGCTGATTGATATCACCGTCATGCCTGATGATGAAATCATGCAGCACCGACGCATGGCGCTGCTGGAGTTAATTCAAAAACATATTCGTCAACGCGACCTGATGGGGCTGGTAGAACAAATGGCCTGCTTATTAAGTAGTGGATACGCTAATGACAGACAAATCAAAGGGCTGTTTAATTACATACTGCAAACCGGCGATGCGGTACGTTTTAACAATTTTATCGACGGCGTTGCCGAACGATCACCGAAACACAAGGAGAGTTTAATGACTATTGCGGAAAGATTGCGGCAGGAGGGGGAACAATCCAAAGCCCTGCATATAGCCAAAATAATGCTTGAATCCGGAGTTCCTCTTGCAGACATCATGCGCTTTACCGGGCTGTCAGAAGAAGAGTTGGCTGCGGCGAGTCAGTAAAGTTCTGTCTCGCCATTCAAAAGTGCCTACACCCTCTGCTTCAACGCCACCAGCACGTGACGAAACTCGACCGGATGCGAAATAAACGGCGCATGAGCCGCTTTGGCGAAGATGTATGACTCGCTGTGTGGCCAGAGTTTATCCAGCATCGGCACCACTTTTCGCGGCACCAGACCATCGAGATAGCCATACAGTCGCAAAAACGGCATGGGTACGTTTTGCAGCGGCTGGCGGAGATCGACCGTTTTCAGAATTTCCAGCCCACCATTGAGCACGTCAACCTCCGGCATCGGTAACGCCAGAACGGTTTTCTTCAACGCCCGCGCATCCTGACGCGCCGTTTCAGTACCCATGGTTTGTAACGCAAGGAACCGTTCCACCGTACGCTGAAAATCATCACTGAGTTGCTGCTGAAATCCCGCCAGCACGTCCGGTTTTATCCCCGGCCACTCGTCACGAGCACTAAAACAAGGTGACGACGCCACGGTGACCAGCGCCTGAACACGCTCGGGATGGGTTAACGCAATCTGGCTTGCCACCAGCCCGCCCAGACTCCAGCCTAACCAAATGGCTTTATCAGGTGCCTGTCGCAGCACGGCTTCGGCCATATCAGCAAGTGACATCGCACCAAATCCCCGGCTACGCCCGAAGCCGGGCAGGTCAACAAGGTGCAGCGTAAAATGCGAGCTCAGTTCCTCGTCAATGCAACGCCACACTTCGGCATTCAGTCCCCATCCGTGCAGCAGCACAAGATGAACATTCCCCTGACCTTTGGTCTGCCACCAGATGTTATTCATCCGCTATTGTTCTCTTTTGACTTACAAGGATGAACATATGCTAACAGTACCGGGATTATGCTGGCTATGCCGAATGCCGCTGGCGTTAGGTCATTGGGGGATTTGTTCGGTCTGCTCACGCGCCGCCCGTACAGATAAAACGTTATGCCCACAATGTGGATTACCCGCCACACACTCACATCTTCCCTGCGGTCGCTGCCTGCAAAAACCACCGCCCTGGCAAAGACTGGTCACGGTTGCCGACTATGCGCCGCCGTTAAGCCCGCTAATCCACCAGCTTAAGTTTTCCCGGCGCAGCGAAATCGCCAGCGCCCTGTCACGTCTGTTACTATTGGAGGTCTTACACGCTCGTCGCACCACCGGGTTGCAATTGCCGGATCGCATCATCAGCGTTCCGTTATGGCAGCGGCGTCACTGGCGTCGGGGATTTAATCAGAGCGATTTGCTGTGTCAGCCGTTATCACGCTGGTTGCACTGCCGATGGGATAGCGAAGCCGTCACACGAACACGGGCCACTGCGACCCAGCATTTTCTCAGTGCCCGGCTACGCAAGCGCAACCTGAAAAATGCCTTTCGTCTTGAATTGCCCGTGCAAGGTCGCCATATGGTGATTGTGGATGATGTCGTTACCACCGGAAGTACCGTCGCAGAGATTGCAGAGTTGCTTTTTCGCAATGGTGCGGCGACTGTCCAGGTCTGGTGCCTTTGTCGAACCTTGTAGAGCCTCGATGATGGGCGTATTATAACCAACTAAAATAGTCAACTATTAGGCCATTACTATGATCCGTATTTCCGATGCTGCACAAGCGCACTTTGCCAAACTGCTGGCAAACCAGGAAGAAGGGACACAAATCCGCGTATTTGTGATTAACCCTGGCACGCCTAACGCTGAATGTGGTGTTTCTTATTGTCCGCCGGATGCCGTGGAAGCCACTGACACTGCCCTGAAATTTGACCTGCTGACCGCGTATGTTGATGAGTTAAGCGCTCCTTACCTGGAAGATGCAGAGATCGATTTTGTTACCGACCAGTTGGGTTCTCAGCTAACACTGAAAGCGCCTAACGCCAAAATGCGTAAAGTGGCAGATGATGCACCACTGATGGAGCGCGTGGAGTATATGCTGCAGTCGCAGATCAACCCACAGCTTGCTGGTCACGGTGGTCGCGTTTCACTGATGGAAATCACCGAAGACGGTTACGCCATTCTGCAATTTGGCGGCGGCTGTAACGGTTGTTCCATGGTCGATGTGACGCTGAAAGAAGGGATCGAGAAGCAGCTACTAAACGAATTCCCGGAGCTGAAAGGTGTGCGCGATCTCACCGAACACCAGCGCGGCGAACACTCCTACTACTAAGTTATCCCCTCTTTTGTAGATTGCCCGATGCGACGCTAAAGCGTCATTTCGGGCCTACGTTGAACATGTGCCAGACGTTGGCGCAGCATTGCTTTGGCAAATCCCTCCCTTCGTTTCCCCGCGATAATATGACCAACCTCTCATAATTTAAATTTACCCCGCTCTGGTGATTCTCAAACGCCAGATGTTACCCGTATCATTCACATGGGTACCAAACATACTCCTGACATCTGACTACAATAATTAGTTTTAGTGGGTATCAGTCGTGGTGCCGCAATATCTCTGTTCCCGATTGGGATAATTAGAGTTTGTCGTCAGAAAATTGACGTTACCCATAACAAATGAAAGGCCAGGTAAATCATGCCATTAGTCATTGTTGCTATCGGTGTAATCTTGTTGTTGCTCCTGATGATCCGCTTCAAAATGAACGGCTTCATCGCTCTCGTCCTCGTGGCGCTTGCTGTTGGATTAATGCAAGGAATGCCGCTGGATAAAGTTATTGGCTCCATCAAAGCCGGTGTCGGCGGGACGCTCGGTAGCCTTGCCCTGATCATGGGTTTTGGCGCAATGCTGGGCAAAATGCTGGCAGACTGCGGTGGCGCACAACGTATCGCCACCACGCTGATTGCCAAATTTGGTAAAAAACACATCCAGTGGGCGGTGGTACTGACCGGTTTTACCGTTGGTTTTGCCCTGTTCTATGAAGTGGGCTTTGTGCTGATGCTGCCGCTGGTGTTTACCATCGCGGCTTCTGCGAATATTCCACTGCTGTATGTTGGTGTACCAATGGCAGCTGCACTGTCTGTGACCCACGGCTTCCTGCCACCGCATCCGGGTCCGACTGCGATTGCCACCATTTTCAATGCCGATATGGGTAAAACCCTGCTGTACGGTACTATTCTGGCAATCCCGACCGTGATTCTCGCCGGTCCGGTTTACGCTCGCGTGTTGAAAGGTATCGATAAGCCGATCCCGGAAGGTCTGTACAGCGCGAAAACCTTCAGCGAAGAAGAGATGCCGAGCTTTGGCGTCAGCGTCTGGACCTCTCTGGTGCCGGTAGTGCTGATGGCGATGCGTGCGATTGCCGAAATGATCCTGCCGAAAGGTCACGCTTTCCTGCCGGTAGCGGAGTTCCTCGGTGACCCGGTAATGGCTACGCTGATTGCCGTGCTGATTGCGATGTTCACCTTTGGCCTGAACCGTGGTCGTTCAATGGATCAGATTAACGACACGCTGGTTTCTTCCATCAAAATCATTGCGATGATGCTGTTGATCATCGGTGGTGGCGGTGCGTTCAAGCAGGTGCTGGTAGACAGCGGCGTGGACAAATACATTGCTTCCATGATGCACGAAACCAACATTTCTCCGCTGCTGATGGCCTGGTCGATTGCTGCCGTACTGCGTATCGCGCTGGGTTCCGCAACCGTTGCGGCAATCACTGCGGGTGGTATCGCGGCACCGCTGATTGCAACGACGGGTGTTAGCCCGGAGCTAATGGTTATTGCGGTGGGTTCCGGTAGTGTGATTTTCTCTCACGTGAACGATCCAGGCTTCTGGCTGTTCAAAGAGTACTTTAACTTGACTATCGGCGAGACCATCAAGTCCTGGTCGATGCTGGAAACCATTATCTCGGTGTGCGGTCTGGTAGGCTGTCTGCTGCTGAATATGGTGATTTGATAACACTGACTGCCGGATGCATCGCATCCGGCATCAACCGCACTCTACTTCTTCTTCGCTGCAGCTCTGCGCCGTCTGTCCAAATCCTTCAGCAACTTGTTCACGCCATCATCGGCAAACATCGTCTCAAGCGTTGCGGAAAGCTTGCGTCGCCAGTTTTTATACTGGTAACTGGTGCCAGGAATATTCACCGGTTCGGCCATATCCAGCCAGTCTTCCGGCTGTAGTCCTAACAGAGCACTGTTACTGTCGGCAATGTAGCGCTGCAAACCACGGTTCAGCGTCGGCGTCATCGACATCAACGATGCCTTATGCCCGGCACGTTTTGGCAGACAACCATATTTATGCAGTGCATCCAGCAGCCCTTGCTTCGCCAGTTCGCGATCCTGATACAGACCGCGCAGTACCACTTCATCCGGATACAGCCCCAGGGTTTTGCCCAGCGTTAGATCCCCGCTCTCCCAGTAGCCGCGTAGCGTAGGCAGGTCATGTGTCGCCGCAACCGCCATCGACTGCTCCGGATACGCTTTCGGTGCACGGAACGTCTTCTCGTGGTCGTTTTCGAAATAGAGCACTTTGTAGGAGTACACACCGCTGCTGCGCAGCTTACCGACAATCTCTACCGGTACGGTACCGAGATCTTCACCAATCACCATACAGCGATGACGTTTACTTTCGAGTGCCAGAATCGAGAGCAGATCATCCACCGGATAGTGAACATACGCGCCCTGATCTGCCGTCTCGCCATACGGTATCCACCACAAACGCAGCATCGACATCACATGGTCAATTCGTAATGCGCCGCAGTTTTGCATATTGGCACGCAACAGCTCGATAAACGGTTCATAGGCACGCGCGGTGATGATATGCGGGTCCATTGGCGGCAATCCCCAGTTCTGCCCCAACGGGCCGAGGATATCCGGCGGCGCGCCAACCGACGCTTTCAGGCAATACAGTTCACGGTCGCACCAGGTTTCCGCCCCACCTTCCGCTACGCCAACCGCCAGATCACGATACAAGCCAATCGGCATTTCATAGCCCTGGCTTATCTCCCAGCAGGCGGCAAACTGGCTGTAAGCCAGCCACTGCAGCCAGAGATAAAAATCAACGTCATCGCGATGTTCTTCGCAGAACTGACGCACTTCTGGTGAATCCACGTTCTGATACATCTCTGGCCATGCAGGCCAGCCCCAGCGCATTTCGTCCTCTTTCACTTGCTGGGCATGTAGCGCATCAAAGGCTGCCTGCCAGAACAGGCTGTCGCCTTGATCTGCAACAAACTGGCGAAACGCGGCCATCTGCTCATCATCACGTTGCGCGAAACCTTTCCACGCCATTCGTAATGCTGTCATTTTTAGGGCGGTAACCGTGGAGTAATCGACCCAGTCGGCATCCCGCGCCTGTTGCAGCGTCTGTTGCGTGGTCGGCAACTGCCACCAGGCCTGAGCCTCTTCGCTAAGATGGAAATCTTCGACGGCGTTAACGTCGATATAAATCACATTCAGCCAACGGCGAGAAGACGGGCTGTATGGGCTGGCGCTCTCCGGATTTGCCGGATAGAGCGCATGAATCGGGTTCAGGCCGATGAACGACCCGCCACGTTTTGCCACATCCACCAGCATCGCTTTGAGATCGCCAAAATCCCCAATACCCCAGTTTTTTTCCGATCGCAGCGTATAAAGCTGGACGCAGGCACCCCACAGCTTTTGTTTATTCAGCAACGCCTGCGGTTCGTAACAGCGTTTCGGGGCGACAATCACCCTGCAATGCGCGCGCTGGTCTTCCTGGGTAAGCGTCAGCGTGTGATAACCTTCCGGCAGCTTCGTCGGTAGATTGAACGCTTTGCCCCCAGTTACATGGCCTTTGTACTGCGTTCCTTCTTCGGTGGTCAGCAGCCAGCTATATTCGCCGCTGCCCTCCACCACCATCGGCATTTTTTTGCCGCTGGTATAAACCATGACATTCGGGACTGGCGTTACCGCCACTTTCGTGGCGGTACGTTGATGCATCGCGTCAAGCAAACGCCGTTTGGTTTCGGCGCTAATCGACTGCGGTTTACCGTGGGCATTGATGTAATTGGGGCTAATCCCCGCCGCCAGCGCGGCATTATCCAGACGTTTGCTTTCCATCGAGCTTCCTTAGCGTTTTGCCTGCCAGATACGAGCCTGATAATCGCGAATAGAGCGATCCGAGCTAAACATACCGCAGCGGGCGGTATTGAGGATCGCCGCGCGAGTCCAGGCCTCCTGGTCGCGGTACAGCACATCCACCTGCTTTTGTGCCTCTACATAGGCTGCGAAATCCGCCATCACCAGATACGGATCGCCGCCCTGTTTGCCGATACTGTGCAGCATCTGGTCGAAGGCATGCTTATCGCCGTCGCTGTATTTACCGCTTTCCAGCTCTTTCAATACTGCGTCCAGCACCTTATCTTTCTTCCGCCATTTCACCGGGTCGTAGCCTTTGGCCAGAATTGCCTTCACTTGTTCCACGGTATGACCAAAAATAAAGATATTTTCTTCACCGACTTTCTCGGCGATTTCAACGTTCGCCCCATCCAGCGTACCGACAGTAAGCGCACCATTGAGCGCCAGTTTCATATTGCCGGTACCGGAAGCTTCTTTACCTGCAGTCGAAATTTGTTCGGAGATATCCGCCGCCGGGATCAGTTTTTCCGCCGCCGAAACGCAATAATCCGGCAGGAACACCACCTTCAACTTATCGCCAACCAGCGGATCGTTGTTGATCACGTCAGCCACTTTGTTGATCGCAAAGATAATATTCTTCGCCAGGTAGTAGCCCGGTGCCGCTTTCGCGCCGAAGAGGAAGACGCGCGGTACGCGATCAGCCTGCGGGTTTTCACGAATTTCTTTGTACAACGCCAGAATATGCAGCAGATTCAGGTGCTGGCGTTTGTACTCATGCAGACGTTTGATCTGAATATCGAAAATCGCCTGTGGATTGATCTCAATACCGGTACGAGCTTTCACAAACTCCGCCAGACGGACTTTATTCGCCTGCTTGATCTCGCGATATTGCTGACGGAATTTCGCATCATCAGCGAATTTTTCCAGATTGATCAGCTGATCGAGATCGTTAGCCCACTCTTTTTTCAGTGATTTATCCAACAGAGCCGCCAGTGCCGGGTTGCACTGTTTGATCCAGCGACGTGGGGTAATACCGTTGGTGACGTTATGGAATTTGTTCGGCCATAGCTGGTGATATTCCGGGAACAGATCTTTCACCACCAGATCCGAGTGCAGCGCCGCAACACCGTTCACCGCGAAACCGCCAACCACACACAGGTTCGCCATATGCACTTGTTTGTCGTGCACCACCGCCAGTTTGGCCCACACTTTTTCATCGCCCGGCCAGGTTTTCTCCACCAGCGTTTTAAAGCGAGTATTAATTTCGTTAATAATCTGCATGTGGCGCGGCAGTAAGCCTTTCACCAGTTTCACATCCCAGCGTTCCAGCGCTTCTGGCATCAGGGTATGGTTGGTGTAAGCGAAAGTTTTGCTGGTAATGGCCCAGGCGTCATCCCAGCTCATCTGGTGCTCATCGATCAGCACGCGCAGCAGTTCTGGAATCGCGATAGTTGGGTGGGTATCGTTCAGCTGAATAACTTCGTAATCCGCCAGTTCGTGCAGTTTACGCCCCGCCAGATGATGGCGACGCAAAATATCCGCTACCGAACAGGCACACTGGAAGTATTGCTGCATCAAGCGCAGCTTTTTACCGGCAGTATGGTTGTCGTTTGGATAGAGAACTTTGGTCAGTTTTTCCGCATTGATGCCCTGCTGTTCGGCACGCAGGAAATCACCGTCGTTAAATTTAGTCAGATCAAACGGATGCGCGTGCGTCGCCTGCCACAGACGCAGCGGCTGCGCCACGCCATTACGATAGCCGACAACGGGGAGATCCCACGCTTGACCGGTAATGGTAAACTCCGGCTCCCAGCGTCCGTCTTTCGTCACTTTACCGCCAATCCCTACCTGCACATCCAGTGCTTCGTTGTGGCGGAACCACGGGTAGTTACTGCGATGCCAGTCATCCGGCGCTTCAACCTGTTTGCCATCCACAAAAGACTGGCGGAACAAACCATATTGATAGTTCAGACCGTAACCCGTCGCAGACTGACCGACAGTTGCCATTGAATCGAGGAAGCACGCCGCCAGACGTCCCAGACCACCGTTACCCAGCGCCGGGTCGATCTCTTCTTCCAGCAGGTCAGTCAGATTGATGTCATAAGCCTTCAACGAATCCTGTACATCCTGATACCAGCCGAGATTCAACAGGTTGTTGCCCGTCAGACGACCAATCAAAAACTCCATTGAGATGTAGTTAACATGTCGCTGATTCGCCACCGGTTTGGCGAATGGCTGAGCACGCAGCATTTCGGCCAGTGCTTCACTCACTGCCAGCCACCACTGGCGAGGAGTCATTTCAGCCGCAGAATTTAAGCCATAACGCTGCCACTGACGTGAAAGCGCTTCCTGAAATTGCTTATCGTTAAAAATAGGTTGTGACATAGGAGTTCCACTTTTCTTAGATTTTCAACACAACGTTATCGCTAGTTTGCCAGGCTCGATGTTGACCTTCCTCATCCTGCGGGGGATTAGGCAGGGAGGAGTTGCGGGGATGAGCAAGGAAATGTGATCTCGACCACTTAAAGCTAGTGCAAACCACAGGATTAGCAGCAAATCAATGCCATACAGCGCAGAAAATCTGTATCTAAGTGCAAAAAATGGCCGTTGCGTATTTTCAAAAAGCGGAAGGTAACTCTATAAATTAAGTAAAGGAGTGAAACAGTTTCACAAGTAAAATATCCAGTGTGCTCCATCTCATTCTTAATAGATTTATTAAGATCATCTTTTTAGATAGCACTTTCATCAGGAATGAAGAAGAAACCCTTGCTTAAATGAATCTGATGAACATAAGGGAAACCAGTATTCACGCTGGATCAGCGTCGTTTTAGGTGAGTTGTTAATAAAGATTTGGAATTGTGACACAGTGCAAATTCAGACACATAAAAAAACGTCATCGCTTGCATTAGAAAGGTTTCTGGCCGACCTTAGAACCATTAATTACGAAGCGCAAAAAAAATAATATTTCCTCATTTTCCACAGTGAAGTGATTAACTATGCTGATTCCGTCAAAATTAAGTCGTCCGGTTCGACTCGACCATACCGTGGTTCGTGAGCGCCTGCTGGCTAAACTTTCCGGCGCGAACAACTTCCGGCTGGCGCTGATCACAAGTCCTGCGGGCTACGGTAAGACCACGCTCATTTCCCAGTGGGCGGCAGGCAAAAACGATATCGGCTGGTACTCGCTGGACGAAGGTGATAACCAGCAAGAGCGTTTCGCCAGCTATCTCATTGCCGCCGTGCAACAGGCAACCAACGGTCACTGTGCGATATGTGAGACGATGGCGCAAAAACGGCAATATGCCAGCCTGACGTCACTCTTCGCCCAGCTTTTCATTGAGCTGGCGGAATGGCATAGCCCACTTTATCTGGTCATCGATGACTATCATCTGATCACTAATCCAGTGATCCACGAGTCAATGCGCTTCTTTATTCGCCATCAACCAGAAAATCTCACCCTGGTGGTGTTGTCACGCAACCTTCCGCAACTGGGCATTGCCAATCTGCGTGTTCGTGATCAACTGCTGGAAATTGGCAGTCAGCAACTGGCATTTACCCATCAGGAAGCGAAGCAGTTTTTTGATTGCCGTCTGTCATCGCCGATTGAAGCCGCAGAAAGCAGTCGGATTTGCGATGACGTTTCCGGTTGGGCGACGGCACTACAGCTAATCGCCCTCTCCGCCCGGCAGAATACCCACTCAGCCCATAAGTCGGCACGCCGCCTGGCGGGAATCAATGCCAGCCATCTTTCGGATTATCTGGTCGATGAGGTTTTGGATAACGTCGATCTCGCAACGCGCCATTTTCTGTTGAAAAGCGCCATTTTGCGCTCAATGAACGATGCACTCATCACCCGTGTGACCGGCGAAGAAAACGGGCAAATGCGCCTCGAAGAGATTGAGCGTCAGGGGCTGTTTTTACAGCGGATGGATGATACCGGCGAGTGGTTCTGCTATCACCCGCTGTTTGGTAACTTCTTGCGCCAGCGCTGCCAGTGGGAACTGGCGGCGGAGCTGCCGGAAATCCACCGTGCCGCCGCAGAAAGCTGGATGGCCCAGGGATTTCCCAGCGAAGCGATTCATCATGCGCTGGCGGCAGGCGATGCGCTGATGCTGCGCGATATTCTGCTTAATCACGCCTGGAGTCTGTTCAACCATAGCGAACTGTCGCTGCTGGAAGAGTCGCTTAAGGCCCTGCCGTGGGACAGCTTGCTGGAAAATCCGCAGTTGGTGTTATTGCAGGCGTGGCTGATGCAAAGCCAACATCGCTACGGCGAAGTTAACACCCTGCTAGCCCGTGCTGAACATGAAATCAAGGACATCAGAGAAGGCACCATGCACGCAGAATTTAACGCTCTGCGCGCCCAGGTGGCGATTAACGATGGTAATCCGGATGAAGCGGAACGGCTGGCAAAACTGGCACTGGAAGAGCTGCCGCCGGGCTGGTTCTATAGCCGCATTGTGGCAACCTCGGTGCTGGGTGAAGTGCTGCACTGCAAAGGCGAATTGACCCGCTCACTTGCGCTAATGCAGCAAACCGAACAGATGGCACGCCAGCACGACGTCTGGCACTACGCCTTATGGAGTTTAATCCAGCAAAGTGAAATTCTGTTTGCCCAAGGGTTCCTGCAAACCGCGTGGGAAACGCAGGAAAAAGCGTTCCAGCTGATCAACGAGCAGCATCTGGAACAGCTGCCAATGCATGAGTTTCTGGTGCGCATCCGAGCACAACTGTTATGGGCCTGGGCACGGCTGGATGAAGCCGAAGCGTCGGCGCGTAGCGGGATTGAAGTCTTGTCGTCTTATCAGCCACAGCAACAGCTTCAGTGCCTGGCAATGTTGATTCAATGCTCGCTGGCCCGTGGTGATTTAGATAACGCCCGTAGCCAGCTGAACCGTCTGGAAAACCTGCTGGGGAATGGCAAATATCACAGCGACTGGATCTCTAACGCCAACAAAGTCCGGGTGATTTACTGGCAAATGACCGGCGATAAAGCCGCCGCTGCCAACTGGTTGCGTCATACGGCTAAACCAGAGTTTGCGAACAACCACTTCCTGCAAGGTCAATGGAGCAACATTGCCCGCGCACAAATCTTGCTGGGCGAGTTTGAACCTGCGGAAATTGTTCTCGAAGAACTCAATGAAAATGCCCGCAGTCTGCGGTTGATGAGCGATCTCAACCGTAACCTGTTGCTGCTTAATCAACTGTACTGGCAGGCCGGACGTAAAAGTGACGCCCAGCGTGTGTTGCTGGACGCATTAAAACTGGCGAATCGCACCGGATTTATCAGTCATTTTGTCATCGAAGGCGAAGCGATGGCGCAACAACTGCGCCAGCTGATTCAACTCAATACGCTGCCGGAACTGGAACAGCATCGCGCACAGCGTATTCTGCGAGAAATCAATCAACATCATCGGCATAAATTCGCCCATTTCGATGAGAATTTCGTTGAACGTCTACTAAATCATCCGGAAGTGCCAGAACTGATCCGCACCAGCCCGTTGACCCAACGTGAATGGCAGGTCCTGGGGCTGATTTACTCCGGTTACAGCAACGAACAAATAGCGGGTGAACTGGAAGTGGCGGCGACCACCATCAAGACGCATATCCGCAATCTGTACCAAAAACTCGGCGTCGCCCACCGTCAGGCTGCCGTGCAGCACGCGCAGAAACTGCTGAAGATGATGGGTTATGGGGTGTGAGTTTGTATAGCGTTTTTATGTACACTCTTTATACTGTATATAAAATCGCACTACAGGCTCATGAATATGAAACCGGAAAGCAAAGAAGCGCCAATCAATATCAGAGCGAAAGCCTCACAGCGTGACCTGATTGATATGGCAGCGAATCTGGTCGCAAAATCGCGCACTGATTTTATGCTGGATGCCGCATGCCGTGAAGCGCAAGACATCTTATTAGATCAACGACTATTCATCCTTGATGACGAGCAATACGATGCGTTTCTCGCTGCCCTGGACGCCCCCATCACTGCTGAGCGTCAGGCCAAAATTAACGCGTTGATGAATCGTAAATCGCCATGGGAATAACGGCTCCTACTCCCCTAACGTCTGAACATAATCTGGCTGACTTTTGCTGTTCCGATCACGGGATGAATGAATGGCTAAAAAAGAAAGCATTAAAAAATCACAGCTCCGGTCTGTCTCGTGTTTACGTTATCTGTATTGCCAATACCCGCCAGGTAATCGGCTATTACTGCCTTTCTACAGGCAGTATTCAACGTAATTTGGCCCCTGGAGCCATGCGACGTAATGCTCCCGAATCGTTGCCTGTTGTCGTATTAGGCAGACTGGCAATTGATCAAGCCTGAGCAGGTAAAGGGTTGGGCGTCGCATTGTTGAAAGATGCAGTCTATCGCACAATGTCCATAGCTCAACAGGTAGGGGTTCGTGCGCTCATTGTTCATGCCTTAGACGATTCAGTACGCAATTTCTATCTGAAGTATGCCTTTGTACCTTCACCATTCCAGTCACTTACCTTACTGTATCCCATTACTCTGGAGTAATTTACCTCTACCGGATAGTCACACTGATGAGTCTGATCCGGGAGGGATTTTAATCAGTGAGTTTGGTTATCATCACCCGCGTTACGCCATCTGTTTCAGCCAGAGTAAACCGCACCGGCAAGAAACGCTCCACCACGGCGATATTGGTCAGCAGATGGCATGAGGGATGGGCGACCGTAAATTGTCCCGCGCCCGCCAGCGCCATCGGTAGCACCAGTTGGTCGGCGAGATATTCCCCCACTGCCGCCGGGCTTGCCAGGTAGCGTTTCACCTCTTTCACCAACTGTGCCGCGACCACCTCGGCACTGACGCGCTTTTCACCGACGACAAAAAAGCGTTCGGTGATATTTTCACTTTCGACTTCAAGCGAGACGGTATTACCCGGCCCCTGGTCGCGCGGCAGGCTATGAATTTTCTGCTCATGCAGGGAAAAACTTGCCGCCAGCGTAGCGATTTCACGCTCAGCGACATGCCGCGGCACGCCAGCTAATAACACCTCTCCACGCATCTGCACAATGTTCCCGCGCTCGCCAAGTTGCAAGGTGTTAAACGATGCCACCGGCGAGACTTCCGTTGCCACCACGCCGCCTCCGGCAGGATAAAAACCGTGACGTAACAGCGTGGTTTGCTGATGAATTCCTATTTTCGCCAGCAGCGGCTCCAGCACCCGGCGGATAAAATCCGCAGGCGGGGCCGACGGGTTATCGGTGCCTCCGCTCACTTCAACACGCGAAGGTCCATCGGCAAACCACAGCGCGGGCAGCACCGTTTGCAGCACCAGCGTACAGCTTCCGGCACTACCGATAGCAAAGCGGTAATCGCCGCCACGCACGGTGCCGGGCCGGAAGACCAGACGCTGCGACTCCAGCTCCGCGCCTTCCACCGTTGCCCTACAAATTTCCGCAGCCGCTTTTACCGCGGTCAGATGCTGGCGCAACAGCCCCGGTTTCGCCCGCCCGGCACGAATGCCGGTGATGGTAAATGGCTGGCCGGTTATCATCGACAGGCTCAGCGCCGAGCGCAGGATCTGCCCGCCGCCTTCGCCCTGTGCGCCGTCCAGCGCAATCATCCTTTTCATCATTTATCCTTTTACGCACACCACCTGACGCAGGGTGTAGATAACTTCCACCAGATCGCTTTGTGCCGCCATCACCGCATCAATATCTTTATACGCCATCGGGATTTCGTCGATCACTTCGGCATCTTTACGGCATTCCACATGCGCGGTAGCACGAATTTGATCTTCCACGCTGAACAGTTTTTTCGCTTTAGTACGGCTCATTACCCGCCCGGCACCGTGGCTGCATGAACAGAACGACTCTTCATTTCCCAGCCCACGGACGATAAAGCTTTTCGCTCCCATCGACCCTGGAATAATTCCATATTGACCAGCACGCGCAGACACCGCGCCTTTACGCGTCACGTAGATCTCTTCACCAAAGTGCTGTTCTTTTTGCACATAGTTGTGGTGACAGTTGATCTCTTCCATCGCCAGCGTTTGTGGCTGTCTGACCGTTTTCTGCGTAATGCTCTGCAACGCCGTTACTACGTTTTCCATCATCGCATCGCGGTTAAGGCTGGCAAAAAGCTGCGCCCAGGCCACGGCTTTCAGGTAATCATCAAAGTATTCCGTACCTTCCATAAAGTACGCCAGATCACGCGACGGCAATGTTTCAAGCGTTTCCTGCATCTCTTTTTGCGCCAGATCGATAAAGTAAGTCCCGATGGCATTACCAATTCCGCGTGAACCGGAGTGCAGCATAATCCACACCTGGTCCGACTCATCAAGGCAGATTTCAATAAAGTGGTTACCCGTTCCCAGCGTTCCCAGGTGTTTATAGTTGTTAGTGTTAAGGAAACGCGGATATTTTTGCGTTAACCACTGATAACCGGCCTCCAGCTCAGCCCATTTCGCATCGACGTTAACAGGCGGGTTTTCCCATGCGCCTTTATCACGTTTACAACGTCCGGTAGTACGCCCGTGCGGCACGGCCGTTTCAATCGCCTGACGCAGCTCCGCCAGGTTTTCAGGCAGATCTGCCGCCGTTAACGCGGTACGCAGCGCGTTCATTCCACAGCCAATATCCACGCCCACCGCCGCCGGAATAATCGCCCCTTTGGTCGGGATCACGCTACCAATGGTGGAACCTTTACCCAGGTGTACATCAGGCATTACCGCAATATGTTTGAAAATAAACGGCATCTTCGCCGTATTAATAAGTTGCTGACGCGCATCGGCTTCTACCGGCACGCCTTTGGTCCACATTTTTACCGGGGCATTTTCAGTGGTCAGTAATTCGTAATTCATTTTGTTTTTCTCTTTTCGTTGGTATGTCCTGATAATTGCAACCGTCGTGCCAGAAAATTAAATAAGCAGATTAATTTTTTAATTCATTGTTTTAAAAAAGATTATATCTTTACGTCCGTAACCGGAGATTTCCCGCAAAGCCGATTTACCGATAATGAAATATCGTCTTTTATAAGGATATCTAAGATGCGTAAAACAGTGGCTTTTGGCTTTGTCGGAACGGTGCTGGATTATGCCGGGCGCGGCAGTCAGCGCTGGTCGAAATGGCGTCCGACGCTTTGTTTATGCCAGCAAGAATCGTTGGTCATCGATCGACTGGAATTATTGCATGACGCCCGCTCGCGCTCGCTATTTGAAACGCTTAAACGCGATATCGCCAGCGTTTCGCCAGAAACAGAAGTGGTGAGCGTTGAGATTGAACTGCATAACCCGTGGGATTTCGAAGAGGTTTACGCCTGCCTGCATGATTTCGCCCGTGGTTACGAGTTTCAGCCAGAAAAAGAAGACTATTTAATTCACATCACCACCGGCACCCACGTCGCGCAGATTTGCTGGTTTCTGCTGGCGGAAGCGCGTTATCTACCCGCCCGGTTGATACAATCTTCACCTCCGCGCAAAAAAGAACAACCGCGCGGCTCAGGTGAAGTGACGATTATCGATCTCGATCTAAGCCGTTATAACGCCATCGCCAGCCGCTTTGCCGAGGAACGCCAGCAAACGCTTGATTTTCTTAAGTCCGGCATTGCCACGCGTAACCCCCACTTCAACCGCATGATTGAGCAGATTGAAAAAGTGGCGATTAAATCCCGCGCACCGATCCTGCTTAACGGCCCGACCGGTGCGGGTAAGTCGTTTCTGGCACGACGCATTTTCGAATTAAAACAGGCGCGGCATCAGTTTAGCGGCGCGTTTGTGGAAGTGAACTGCGCCACCTTGCGTGGCGATACCGCCATGTCGACGCTGTTTGGTCATGTAAAAGGCGCGTTTACCGGGGCGCGGGAATCCCGTGAAGGATTATTACGTAGCGCCAACGGTGGAATGTTGTTTCTTGATGAGATTGGCGAACTGGGCGCAGACGAACAGGCAATGCTGCTGAAAGCCATTGAAGAGAAAAACTTTTACCCGTTTGGCAGCGATCGCCAGGTGAGCAGTGATTTTCAGCTCATCGCCGGAACGGTGCGCGATTTACGCCAGCTGGTTGCCGATGGCAAATTCCGCGAAGATCTATACGCGCGGATCAATCTCTGGACCTTCACCCTGCCGGGGCTACGCCAGCGTCAGGAAGATATTGAACCTAACCTGGATTATGAAGTGGAGCGCCACGCTTCACTCACCGGCGACAGCGTGCGTTTTAACACCGAAGCGCGGCGCGCCTGGCTGGCCTTTGCGACATCTCCCCAGGCAACATGGCGCGGTAACTTTCGCGAGCTTTCTGCCAGCGTCACGCGAATGGCAACCTTTGCCTCTAGCGGACGCATTACTCTGGACGTGGTTGAAGATGAGATAAACCGTCTGCGCTATAACTGGCAGGAGAGCCGCCCCTCCGCGCTTACGGCGTTGCTGGGCGCAGAGGCAGAAAACATCGATCTCTTCGACCGTATGCAACTGGAACACGTTATCGCTATCTGCCGCCAGGCAAAGTCGCTTTCCGCAGCCGGACGCCAGCTTTTTGACGTTTCGCGCCAGGGCAAAGCCAGCGTCAATGACGCGGATCGGCTACGCAAATACCTGGCGCGTTTTGGTCTGACGTGGGAAGCATTGCAGGATCAGCACAGCTCCAGTTGAATATGGTGGTCCGTCAGCACCTGCATCACGCTTACTGGCGGCGGGGCGTCGGTGTAGACGGCATCTACCATGCTGATGCTGCCCATATTGACCATCGCGTTACGGCCAAATTTGGAGTGATCGACAACCAGCATAACGTGGCGCGAGTTCTCAATAATGGCGCGTTTGGTGCGAACTTCGTGGTAATCGAACTCCAGCAGCGAGCCGTCGCTATCGATGCCGCTTATCCCCAGAATGCCGAAATCAAGGCGGAACTGGGAGATAAAATCGAGCGTCGCTTCGCCAATGATCCCGCCATCGCGGCTGCGTAATTCGCCACCGGCGAGAATAATGCGGAAATCTTCTTTTACCATCAACGTGTTAGCAACATTGAGATTGTTGGTGACAATGCGCAAATTGCTGTGATTGAGCAGCGCGTGCGCCACCGCTTCCGGCGTGGTGCCGATATCGATAAACAGCGTCGAGCCGTTGGGGATTTGCTCCGCCACTTTACGGGCAATCCTCTCTTTTTCTTCGGTCTGGGTGGCTTTACGATCGTGCCACGGCGTGTTAACCGAACTGGAAGGCAGCGCCGCACCGCCATGATGGCGCAGGATCAGGTTTTGCTCTGCCAGTTCGTTGAGGTCGCGGCGAATAGTCTGCGGGCTGACGGAGAAGTGCTCCACCAGCTCCTCGGTACTGACATAACCCTGCTGTTTAACCAGTTCGATAATACCGTTGTGACGTTGTGTTTGTTTCATTTCTAAATCCCTGGAATTATTTTCGTTTTCGCGCATTGAGCGAATCAACAAAAGCCATCGCTAAACCCACGGCTAACCCGGCGATGTGTGCTCCGTTCGCCATCGACATCCCAAACAAATCAAACCATCCGGCGACAATCCAGATCAGCGCAAAGATAATTAACCCACGTTGCAGGTAAATGCCACTTTGCGGATCGCGTTCGCCACGTAGCCAGACGTAGCCCATCAGCGCATACACCACGCCAGAAAGCCCGCCAAACCACGGCCCGCTGAATTTTTGCTGCACATAGCCGCTTAACAGGGCGCTAATGAGAGTAATAACAATTAGCTTACCGCTACCGAGGCGTTTTTCCACCGCGCCGCCGAGATACCACCACCAGAGCAGGTTAAAGAGGATATGCATCAGCGAGAAGTGCATTAACGCGTGGGTGAAGTAACGCCAGAACTCAAATTTCAGTGCTGGATCGAATGGCCAGGCCAGCCATAACATCACTTCCTGATCGCCGAGAATTTGCATGGCAATAAACACCACCACGCAGGCGATCATCATCACCCAGGTTACCGGACCTGCGCGTTCACGCAAGGCGGCAAAGAAAGGATAACGGCGATAATGCAGGCCACTGCCGGTATGGCCTGCCTGCCAGCTCGCCGCCAGATAACGCGGATCTGCCGGGTTTTCGAGAAAACGCGCCAGCTCCGCCCATACGCGCTCGGCCTGGGACTCATCCGCCAGCCAGACATCGCTTTGGTTATGTTGTTGAATCGTGAGGATAACACCCTGCGTCGCCATGTAATCAACAAACGCCTGCGCCACGCGGGGGTTAGCAAAAGAGGTAATCATCAACATCGTTGCTGTCGCTTATTCCACACAAAAGGGGACAGTATAAAGCGTTACGCGCCGTACGCCACCTCTGCGGGAAACTGACGTTGCCAGGCTTCAAAGCCGCCATCAATGCTATAGACCACATCGTAGCCCTGTTGCAGCAGATACTGCGCCGCGCCTTTGCTGCTATTACCGTGGTAACACATCACCATCACCGGTGTGTCAAAGTCGTTATCACGCATAAACGCGCCCAGTGTGTCGTTGGTTAAATGGAAAGCCTGCACCGCATGCCCCATTGCGAAACTCTGTGGATCGCGAATATCGACCAGCACCGCCTCTTTTTCCTGCAACTTCTGGTGCGCGTCGGCAACGTTAATACATTCGAACTGATCCATGCGTCTCTCTTTCTTTACAAACAAGTGGGCAAATTTACCGCACAGTTTACGTCGAAGCGGCAGATAAACGCCATAATGTTATACATATCACTCTAAAATGTTTTTTCAATGTTACCTAAAGCGCAATTCTTTGCTAATATGTTCGATAACGAACATTTATGAGCTTTAACGAAAGTGAATGAGGGCAGCATGGAAACCAAAGATCTGATTGTGATAGGTGGCGGCATCAATGGTGCTGGTATCGCGGCAGACGCCGCTGGACGCGGTTTATCCGTGCTGATGCTGGAGGCGCAGGATCTCGCTTGCGCGACCTCTTCCGCCAGTTCAAAACTCATCCACGGTGGCCTGCGCTACCTTGAGCACTATGAATTCCGCCTGGTCAGCGAGGCGCTGGCTGAACGTGAAGTGCTGCTGAAAATGGCCCCGCATATCGCCTTCCCGATGCGTTTTCGCCTGCCACATCGTCCGCATCTGCGCCCGGCGTGGATGATTCGCATTGGTCTGTTTATGTACGATCATCTGGGTAAACGCACCAGCCTGCCGGGATCAACTGGTTTGCGTTTTGGCGCAAACTCAGTGTTAAAACCGGAAATTAAGCGCGGATTCGAATATTCTGACTGTTGGGTAGACGACGCCCGTCTGGTACTCGCCAACGCCCAGATGGTGGTGCGTAAAGGCGGCGAAGTGCTTACTCGTACTCGTGCTACTTCTGCTCGTCGCGAAAACGGCCTGTGGATTGTGGAAGCGGAAGATATCGATACCGGCAAAAAATATAGCTGGCAAGCGCGCGGCCTGGTTAACGCCACCGGCCCGTGGGTGAAACAGTTCTTCGACGACGGGATGCATCTGCCTTCGCCTTATGGCATTCGCCTGATCAAAGGTAGCCATATTGTGGTGCCGCGCGTGCATACCCAAAAGCAGGCCTACATTCTGCAAAACGAAGATAAACGCATTGTGTTCGTGATCCCGTGGATGGACGAGTTTTCCATCATCGGCACCACCGATGTGGAATACAAAGGTGATCCGAAAGCAGTGAAGATTGAAGAGAGTGAAATCAATTACCTGCTGAAAGTGTATAACACGCACTTTAAAAAGCAGTTAAGCCGTGACGATATCGTCTGGACCTACTCCGGTGTGCGTCCGCTGTGTGATGATGAGTCCGACTCGCCGCAGGCTATTACCCGTGATTACACCCTTGATATCCATGATGAAAACGGCAAAGCACCGCTGCTGTCGGTATTCGGCGGTAAGTTGACCACCTACCGCAAACTGGCGGAACATGCGCTGGAAAAACTGACGCCGTATTATCAGGGCATTGGCCCGGCATGGACGAAAGAGAGCGTGCTGCCGGGTGGTGCCATTGAAGGCGACCGCGACGATTACGCAGCTCGTCTGCGCCGTCGCTATCCATTCCTGACTGAATCACTGGCGCGTCATTACGCACGCACTTACGGCAGCAACAGCGAGCTGCTACTCGGCAATGCGGGGGCGATAAGCGACCTCGGGGAGGATTTCGGTCATGAGTTCTACGAAGCGGAACTGAAATACCTGGTGGATCACGAATGGGTCCGCCGCACCGACGATGCCCTGTGGCGTCGCACAAAACAAGGCATGTGGCTGAATGCGGATCAACAATCTCGTGTGAGTCAGTGGCTGGTGGAATATACGCAGCAGAAGTTGTCGCTGGCGTCGTAAATTAACGTAAGGTGATCAGGTCAGATTTCAATCTGGCCTGAGACTGATGACAAACACAAAATTGCCTGATGCGCTACGCTTATCAGGCCTACGTGGTTTATGCAATATGTTGAATTTGCATGATTTTGTAGGCCTGAGAAGGCGTTCACGCCGCATCAGGAATGAACAAAGTGCACTTTGTCAACAATCTGACCTACTTTTTGAGTCAGAGAATTACCGCAAAGCCCACGCCATCATACCCAACGTAACAAAACTCAGGCACGTTCCCCACTCACTCCACTTCCGTATCTGGCTTCTATTTTTGCTACGCCACTGGCAATAATATCCCAACGCAAAACCAAGCTGTGCGCTTATTGGACCGATAAAATCCGTCCACGGCTGAGGCCAAAATGGCGAAAAATTCAGGGGTAGCCAGACAACAAGCAGAAAGAAATTGCGGATACTTTCCAGCAACGCAATTTTCGCTGGCGCGATGTAAAAAATGATATTCCAGAGGATCAACCATAAATAGACCGGTGCGAAGGTAATGACTCCAACTTATTGATAGTGTTTTATGTTCAGATAATGCCCGATGACTTTGTCATGCAGCTCCACCGATT